>CALGBT010000384.1 GCA_937884235.1 uncultured Pseudomonadota bacterium | reverse complement strand
ATGCCATGGGTGGGATTCGAAAAGCGGTAGGCTCTCTCACCACCGCCGGAATCCGCACCGGTGCATGAGTAGTTGTCCAGAGTGTTCTTGGTACCCAGGGTGGTAGCGGAAACGGTGGTCCCGCACTTGAGATCAACCGGGGCGGGGCACTGAGGAGCGTCCTGACACTGGCCCTTGCCGTCGCACCACTGGCCCTCGGCGCAAATACCGCAGGAACCACCGCAGCCATCGAAACCGCACTTCTGGCCGGCGCAATCTGGTTGGCAGGGAGCGCACTGGCCCATTTTGCACGACTCGCCTTGCCCACACTGGGGCTCGCAAAGTTTGCAGGTGGGCGGGAAGATGCCACTGGGGTCTGCCCCACCGTCGGTGCCGCAGTTGTATGACTTGCCGGGTGTCCAGCCGCACGTCGGGCTGATGCCGGCGCAGTCGAGACAGAGCAGTTTGCCCATCTTGCAGTAAACCGCCCGGCCACTTTCGTCGCAACATCCCGTGTAAGTCAAGCCAGGAGGACAGGACTCAGCAGATGGTTCCACGGGTCCGAGGCATTGGTCGGGGTAGTCCGCCCATACTGGAGTGGTTGCGAAGAAGAAGGCCAGCACGAAGGCGAGTCGACTGGGCATGTCGGCTCCTAGGTATCGGCTCCCGGGCGGCTGGATGCCTTGTTGACGAGGAAGCGCACAAAACGGGACTTGAGCTGCTGAGATGCCAGCAGCTGCTTGCCCGGCGGCAAGGTCAGAAGCACCTTGAAGAAGGTGCGCATGACTCCGTGGCCCGCAGCATTGGGATTGTCGAAGAGTAGATTCTGGAGCTTGCCCCGCTCCAGAGCCATGAGCATGACCTTCTCGATGGTGCTCTCCGGAGTATGGACCCGCACGCTGCGCGGTTGCATGGTGATGCAATCTCGTGGGCATTTGGTGGCGCAAACGCCGCAACCGAGGCAGAACTTCTCTACCAGCTCCAGGTCATAGACGCGACTCCGCCAACCCGGCCCCTGGCGCTGTTCCACGGGCAGCGCATCGCTCTTCTCGGGCATTACCAGGGCATCCACGGGGCAGGCTTTGACGCAGATCCCACAGCGGATGCACTTGTCGTGGGCAATCTCCGGCTCGTAGCTGGAGGTCTTGAGGAATGGCGTCTCCTTGAGTCGGTTGTATCCTTCCAGGAGTTCACAGCAGCAGTCGCAGCAATTGCAGATGAAGGTGGGACGACGCTGGACGTTGTCCCCGAGTTGCACCAGTCCGTTGGCCTTGGCACCGGCCAGAATATCGAGGGCTTCAGGCTTCTCGATGGCCTTGCCCAGGCCGCGCCGGGCGAAGAACTGCGCCGGCTCGCCAAAGGAGAGGCAGACCTCCAGGGGGTCCTTCCGCCCGGGCACCGATTTGGCGCAGGGCACTCCCCGATGTTCTGCGACGTGGCGACAATGGCAGAGCCCCACGGTCCAGGCCCCGGCATTCTCCACCAGGTGAGTGGCTCGCTCGTAATCGAGGACTTCGACGTAGTCCTCGGGCAGATTCTCTTCGTGAACAAGGGGGCGGAAGAGCTGCGTCTCGCCGCCATAGCCAACCTCGCGCATGAAGGCCATGGCCGGGTCCTCAAACATATACTCGTACATCTTGTGGGCGATTTCCTTCTGGTTCACGTCGGTGCGCACTCTCATCATGGTGAACTCGAAGAAGCCAATGACGAGAGGGTTGAGATACCAGTAGTTCCGGTCCTTGCGAATGAGGTCAAAGAGCAGCCCCCGGTCCGCCATGCTATTGAGAATCGGCTCCAACTCAGCCTCTGGTCGCTTCAAGATGCGAGAGAGCTTGCGGGTGGACGAGAATCCGTAGGGCATCCTCGCAGCCAGCTCAGCCTCCTGCTCACTGAAGAGGATCTTGAGGATGTCGAAGAGGGCGGGATGTGCAGGCGCGCCGACGGGATGGGCATCGAGCCGCTGCTGAAGCCTCTCATGACTACGTTTCATGGAGATGTGACCCATTGGAACCTCCAACGAAAGTGAGCGGAGGACCGGGCCTCCAGACTAGAGGGAGAGTAACATTGTGCGGACGATTTTGGAAGCCGTGACGTTGGATACACCGGAGGCATCCAGGGGCGGAGAGAGCTCAACCACATCTGCCGCGACAACGTCAAGAGCGCCCAGTTTCCTGAGCAACTGGTCAAGGCCCTGAAAGCTGGTACCCCCCGGTTCTGGAGTTCCGGTCCCGGGCAGCACCGACGGGTCCAGCACGTCAAGGTCGACGGTTACATAGACGGGTCTCTCCCCGACCCTCTCCATGAGCTTGTCAATGCCCTGGGGACGAGAGGGATAGATGGTCTGATGCCGGCGCATCCAGCCCCATTCTTCCCGGGTGCCGGAGCGGATGCCCACCTGGAAGATCCGCGCCGGGCCGACAAGATCGGCGATACGCTTGACAACACAGGCGTGGGAGAAAGTGTCCC
>CALGBT010000383.1 GCA_937884235.1 uncultured Pseudomonadota bacterium | reverse complement strand
CTGGCCGACAGCCCCAGGCCCGTAGTGCACGACGACCTCGTCTCGCTCTTCCTCTTTGCCGACTACTGCGCCGTGTCGCTGGTCAACGCCGAGGCCAACAAAGAACTTGAGCGCATGGCGACGCAGGATCCCCTCACGGGGATCAATAACCACCGAGCTTTCAGGCAGCGCATTGGTGAAGCCTTCCAACGCGCCGAGCGCTCGAAGAAAGAGTTGTCCGTGCTCTTCCTTGATATCGACCACTTCAAGGCCGTCAATGACACTTACGGGCACGGCGTTGGCGACGAGGTCCTCAAGAAGGTCGCTCGCACCATCGAGGGAGCCGTTCGCAAGGTTGATTTCGCGGCGCGGTACGGTGGCGAAGAATTCGTCGTAGTAATGGAAGAGACCCCGGGCACGGGCGCTCTGGTCATGGGTGAGCGGCTGCGACAGGCAGTCTCCCGGCTAGAACTGGAAGACATCGACTCCCGTACTGTCACTGTCTCCATCGGCATTGCAACCTACCCCGAAGACTCAGAAGACGCAGAGGAACTGCTCCAGTTGGCCGATGCGGCCCTCTATCGTGCGAAGAACTGCGGGCGCAACCGCTGCCAAGCTGCCTGACCACAGGATATCCCCTCCACGCCGTCACCAATTCCCCGCGCTAGAATCGTTTCAGCCGACCACCCGTCGTGATTTCTTGGCCGCCTTCTTGGCTGCTTTGGTATTCAATTTCCGACCCACGTCGGCGCTCTTGGGCCGAGTCGCTTCCTGAGGCTGAATGGCTCCACTCACATAGTCGGCAAACTCGGTTTCGATGAGTTCCTTCCAGTAGCTCTTGGGCTTCCAGCCAACGATGCGACCAATTTCCGCCCCATCCTTGAAGGCAACAACAGTGGGAGTGCCACGCACGCCCATGGCACTGGCGGAGCGAGGGGCGGTGGCAGCATTCAACTCGCAGACCTTCACTCTGCCATGGTACTCTGTAGAAAGCTCTTCCATGATCGGAGCAAGCTTCTCGCACGGGCCACAGCCGGGCCCCCAAACGTCCACCAGCACGGCCCCCCGATACTGCTTCACTTCCCGCTGGAAATTAACATCAGAAATAGATTTCGGGAGTTTCTTCTCCCCATTGCCAAAGACACTTCCTAGCCAACTCATATCGTTCCCTCCATCTGTTCTCTCAAACAATAATCACAAGTGTAGAGCCTGTCGCTGCGGGATCCGTTACAGGCGATTGGCTGCCTCATCCGCCAGCTTGGACCGCTCGCCCTTTTCCAGGGTCACGGTGCCGGCGATTGACGAGCCCTTGAACCGGGCGACAGCGTAAGCCAGGCCGTTGCTCAGGGAATCGATGTAGGGGTGGTCGATCTGGTAGGGGTCACCCGTAAGAACGACTTTGGTCCCCTCGCCAGCGCGGGTAAGAATGGTCTTCACTTCGTGGGGAGTGAGATTCTGCGACTCGTCGACGATGAGAAACTGCTTGGGAATTGAGCGCCCGCGAATATAGGTAAGAGGCTCGATCTGCATGATGCCCATGTCAATGAGCCCGCCGTAAGGGGTCTTTTCCTTTCGTTCCTGGCGCGCTGCGGAGAGCAGGAAATCGACGCTGTCGTAGATGGGCTGCATCCAGGGATTGAGCTTCTCTTCGATGGTTCCGGGCAGATAGCCAATATCCTTGCCCAGAGGAAAGACAGGTCGAGAGACGAGGAGGCGTTCGTAGAGTTGCTCGTCAGTAACCCCGTTGAGGCCGCACGCAACTGCCACGAGGGTCTTGCCGGTACCCGCCTTGCCAACCAGAGTCACCAACGCAATGTCTGGATTGAGGAGCAAATCCATGGCGAAGATCTGCTCACGGTTGCGCGGCTTGATACCCCATACGGGTGCGTTGAACTGCCTGACGGCCAAGAGACAATCGCCCTTGGCCGAGACCCTGGCCAGAGCACTCTGGGAGCCTCCTTCGGCCGCGGTCAAGGTCAAAAATTGGTTGGGTACCAGCTCCTCCGCCTCCTTAGGCAGTTCAGCCCAGCCCTCCTTGAAGAGCTGGTTGATGGCATCACCTTCTGCGACCATTTCAGCACGGCCGGTATAGACTTCGTGGGTGCGGATATGACCCTTTTGATAGTCCTCGGCCTCAATGCCCAAAGCGTCGGCGCGAATACGCAGATTGGTATCCATGGAGACGAAGATAGTTGGCACATCTCCGCTGGTCTTCTTCACCCTCAGGGCAACGGCCAGGATGAGGTCATCCTTGGCGTGGCTGGTCCGCAGGTGCCGCGGAATTCCCTCGGCAGGTGGAGCGAACATGAGGCGCAGAATACCGCCACCGGGTAGGTCCACGCCGCCCGCCAGTGAACCGACAACTCGGTAGCCATCAATGATGCGGGAGACTTCTCGGGCGTTGCGACCCAATTCATCCTGCTGTTTCTTGAAGTTGTCAATCTCTTCAATGACGTAGATAGGTATGATGACGTTGTTCTCTTCAAACGCGTGGAGGGCAGTTGGGTCGTGCAGCAGAACGTTGGTGTCCAGCACGTAGTTCTTCTTCATGGGTTCTCTCCTCGATGGTTGATCACCTGGGTCAGATTGGCATTCTCCCAAAGCATGCTCTCCATCATCTCCACCAACGGATGGAGCAGTTTCCGGTCCAGTGCGGAGACGGCGATGCCATGGAAGCGCTGGGCTAGATTGTGTCCGTGCTGCAGATCAGGCAATCGGTCGATCTTGTTGAAGACAGTAATCCGAGGAATCCAGTTGAGATCGAGATCGCGCAACAGACTCTCAACCGCGGCCAGCTGCTCCTCTGCTCTTGCCGAGCTTGAGTCGACGACGTGGAGCAGCAGGTCAGCACTCTCCAATTCCTCGAGGGTAGCCCGAAAGGCCGCCTTGAGATCCGGGGGCAAATCCCGGATGAAGCCCACGGTATCGGTGAGAACG
>CALGBT010000382.1 GCA_937884235.1 uncultured Pseudomonadota bacterium | reverse complement strand
TTTGCATAGGGATGGGTGGTGGCCGTGGAGACGAGGATGGCCATTGGGCCCCCCGGTTGCTTGAACACGTGTTCTGCGTCTGATTCCCAGGTAGAGCAGTAGTCGCCCGTGGAGCAGGCGAACCAGGCGTACATGGGTTGGCGTTGGGCGGGGACCACGTCAGCCAGATTGTAGACATCCAGTTCGCCGCCGCCGTGACCCATGAAGGTCACCAGGAGGGCCCCGTCGGCCACCATGTCGAGGACCTTCTCTTCGAACGGTGAGTAGAAGTAGGAGCTACCTGGGTTGTCATAGGCGAACGACATGGAATACTCGTAGGGAACCGACTCCAATCCCTTTTGGGCCATGGTTTCAATGAAGAAATCGATGTCCTCACCAAATCCGCCCTCGCCTGCGTAGATATGGAGGCGACGATTCCACGGCCCAACAGTGTATTCCGTTTCGTGCTCTATGACCCTGGCGAGAACGTCCAGTCCCGTTGCGTTGTCCGCTACCGGGAGCCGGCCAACGGCCAGGTCAGGAACGTGGTCATAGTCCATGTCGCCGTACACGTTGTCACCGAAACAGGGCTCCCAGCCACCGGACCAATAGCCGACGGGAATCCCTTTTGCCGGGTCAGTGCCGGCTTCAACAGCGTCGCCGACCAGGAGCAGATAGAGGGGGCGATGGTCGGGACGAAGGGCATAGGCTTCCCGTACCCAGGCAACGATTTCGTCGATCATGAGGTTATCAGGCAGTTTGGGAGAGGAGAGCAAATCTGAGAGCCGAATCGCCCGAACGGTGTGACCGGTGGTCATCCGATAGTCGGCGAAAGCCATTGCCGTTTCCCAGAGCTCATCGGCCGCGATGATGAGGTAGTCGGCATGCACCCGGGGGGCAACATCGTCTTCTGCCGCCGCGTCGGATTTCCCAGGGCCAATGGGGCCGACATCTGCAATCACGGCTTCTGGCACGGACACTGAGTCTTCGATTCCCATGCCGCTGGAACTGCACGCCAGGAGCAAACAGAACGCCATTGTGGCTCTCAGCTGCTGCCAACTGGAAGTCTTCATCTCTACTTCCTCCCCTTCTGGAGCCTGTGGGACGTCATGGCCAGCAGCTCTTCATAGGCTGTGGTCCGCTCTATGGATGACCAACCAAGGGCATCGAAGAGAAGGCTGTCCAGGGCTCGCCTGTCTTCCGGAATCAAGTCTTGATTGCCGCCTCCCAGCTCCGTGACCAGGGGCAGAATCTGCCGCCTTCGCATGGCCGAGAAGGCCTCTATGATGCCACGTCTCTGCGTCAGAGTCAGCTTCCTTGGATCGATTATGGGCATGGAGCGCAACTCGGGACCGTACAGATTCAGCCCGCCCAGGCCTTTGGGGCGTCCATAGGTCTCAAAGAGCAGGTAGCTGACGGAAGAATTAAGCAGTCCCAGGCCGAGTAACGGGTCGATGTCGCGATGAAAGGAACCGTGGAAGAAGGCGTTGGTGTTGTCGACCCGGGCGGAATTATGGGCCACGAATAGCCGGTTGCCGAGCAGGGAAGGAATGACAAAGTCACCGCTGGGTCGCAAGGTCAGGCAATGCCACTCAGGCCGATTATGGCCAACCGATTGTACCTCTGGCCAGGGCACGCCCCCGCGGGTGTGCCGGGCACCTCGCAAAGTCATCTGCTGTGCCCCGCGCTCAATCCAGGAGACGGTGAGTTGATGGCCCCGCCGCCGCAACTCGTCCATGGGGAAAGGGCAGACGAAGAGCTGATGGCGTAGGCCATCTGCCGGCAAATCATAGGTCCAAATTTCCTTTGCCGAAGCCAGAATCGGCCGGAGGAACTGCCTGTCTACCAGGAGAGGGGCGGTTGGGGCCGGAAGGACGAAAAAGGGGCGTATTCCGGGCTTGTTGCCATATGTCAGTCTGGCCAGCGAGCCCAATGGGACCATCAGTGGGTGCTCCTGCAGCCGGCGTGATGCCGGCCCGGCGCGCAGAAAGCGAGCGGCCCATTTGCCCGGGGTAGGAGAGGTGGCAGGCCCCGGGTGGGCACCGGCCGCGGTTGTGGCAACCCGCAGGCTTGTGTCTCCGGGCCCCTGCCGCCGCCGCAATACCGTGATGACGGTATTCACGCCGGTGGCAAGAAATGATCTGCGTGTGTTTTCGGGATAGAGGACAATGCGGTCGCACAGCGCCAGGGCGATGGATTGCAGGTCCTCGCCGAACCGAGCGTCCAGCCAGCTGTCGCTGGTAACGAAGGCGACTACGCCCCCGGGGCGCACGGCCGCCATGGCGAGGAGAAAGAAAGTGGCATAGAGGTCGGCGCGTCCGGTAACAAGGCGTTTCACCCTGCCGTCCTTGGACTCAAGTCCGAGGGCCGTGGCTAATTGCTGGCAGAGGTGCCTGCTGGATGCTTGTCGTTCCTCGTGGCGAACGTAGGGCGGATTACCGATGACAAGGTCGAAATGGCTGCTGGCAGGGAGATGGTTTTGGGCTAGCCCAACGGTGAGATGGATGGCGGGATGGGGGGGGGCGGTAACCGTTTGCAGCAATCTGAGGCGAGTTTTCGCGACGGCCAGTGCCGCGGGGTCTGGTTCCAGTCCCACCAGCTCAGCCGAAAGGGCGCGGCGCCCCGCCAGATGCACGAGAAAGGCGCCGCTCCCGGTGGCGGGGTCGGCAATGCGCAGCGGGGCTGCGGAGGTGCGGTCAAGCTCCAGCAAGGCGGCATCGACAACGGTGCGAACAGTCTTTTCAGGTGTATAGACTATGCCGCGCTGACGCCGAACGTCGCCGTCGAGGCTGCCCTCGAAGAGCGTTTGCAGGAGGAGTGGAGAGAGGTGGCCTGGGGGTGTGCACGCTTCGGACAGGGACCACTTGAACTGAGTCAGTAGCTGGGTAACGGCAGAGGCGAAGGGCGACGACGTAGTGGCGTTACCCGACTTCGGCAGTGCCGCCATACGGCAGAGGTGCTCGCCCACCAATTCCAGGGCGACGGCCTGACCCCGGGCAGCAGGGAACTGATGTCCATTGCAGAGATCATCAAGGGCAGTCAGGAATTGCCGGCCGGCAGTTTCTAGGGGGGGCAACGTCACCTCCGAGTTGCCCGGTCAGTATACGTCAGGGGAGGGGGGCAGACAACTACGCCAGGTCGTATTTGCGGGTGCGGACCAGGGCGAGGCCCAGGAGCAGGAAGAGCAACATTGCCGTAGTGGTGCCGTTGGCAGTGGAGGAGGCGCTACAACCGGTGGACTCGCTGGCACTATCATCTGCCGTACCATCAGCAGCGCCGCCCTGCGGGTCACCTTCACCGGCTTCGGGGGTTGCCGGTTCTTCGGAGTTCTTGCCATGGCCATCCCTGTCCGTTGCCGATTCCATGGCCTGGTATCCACCAGCGTCATTATCGCCACCGATGAAGCCAGCTTCCTCCCAGCCGGCGGGGATGCACATCAGTTCTGCTTCACCTTCAAACTCTTCTTCCTCACCACAATCGCAAGGGGGGCATTCGCAGGCTTCACATTCTTCTCCCTCCGGGCATTCCATGCAGGCGCAGGCCGGGCAGAGGCAGTCGCTGCCGCCGCTGCTGCTGGTGCTGGTGCCGATGTCCTGGCAAAGGAAGTCTTCGGCGCAGTCGGCGTCAGTCTCGCAGGGGACTTCTTTGGGGAAGCAGATGGAGGCGAGGGTGGTGCAGCTCTCTTCAAATTCCTGGTCTGGCTCATCGTCGCATTCGCAGACGGGTTCTTCTGGGCAGTCACAGGGGGGGCACTCTTCGCCTTCGGGGCAGTCAGGGCAGGCGCAACCGGCGCAGGCGCAACCGACCGAGCCGCTGCCAGAGCATTGCTCAATGGCGAAGCACTCGAAGCCCTCACCGCAGTCGTCATCGGAGAGGCACTCG
>CALGBT010000381.1 GCA_937884235.1 uncultured Pseudomonadota bacterium | reverse complement strand
AGAAGTGTTCTGTTAGCAATGATATCAGCGCTGAACGAGGGAAGAAAGCGAAAGCAACCAGTTGCGGTTACGGGGTCGGCGGCATGGGCGGGTTGTTGCACTTGAACTGCGCCTTGTCGAGACCACTTGCTGGCTGGCAGAAGATGTTCACACAGTAGGTACAGTCTGCCCCGATGGTGTTGGCCCAATCCTGACAGGTCAAACCGCAGTTGTAGTTGCCCTTGGGGGTCGTGCATTGTGTGGCATCAGTGGGTGACCCGGGATTGGAAGTCAGGCAAGCCTTGTGGACGACATAGCAGTGCGACGGACCGGTTTTGGTGCATACGTTGCCACAGACATCGACGCCCGTCGTGGTAGTCTTGCAAGGCGCCGGTGCAGCATTGCAGCTGCCCGCCGGCGGCGGCAATGGAACACAGCTCTGCAGTGCCCCGTTCTTGCAATTGTCCATGGTGTGCTCGCAGGGTCCGCTGCCACAAGTCGTGCTGCCAAGCTCTTCGTCCACTTCGCCATCACAATCATTGTCGAGGCCGTCGCACTCCTCCTGGCTGGCATTGTCTTCCGGCACACAGACGGGAACCTGTCCAGCCACACAGCCCGGCAGGATAGTGAAGCACGCCCCCTCTCCACAAGTTACATTGGCCAGCTCCTCGTCAACGTCGCCGTCACAATCGTTGTCCACCAGGTCACAAACTTCCGCCGTGGCCATGTCCAGCGGCTCGCAGGTTTGGGGCGTGCCGTTGATACACTCCAGCACGGTATTCTGGCAAACACCGACCCCGCAGGTCAGCGAGCTGGAACCTTCATCCAGCATGCCGTCACAGTTGTCGTCGATACCGTTGCAAATCTCGGCGGCCCCGGGGAAAACCGCCATATTCAACGGATCGCAATCCGCCCCATCCAGAGACCCGTCATTGTCGTCGTCCACGTCACAGGCATCCCCAAACCCGTCGGTATCGAAATCCTCCTGCTCCGCATTCGCTATCAGCGGGCAGTTGTCGGCACCATCGAGAATGCCATCACCATCGTCGTCGGGATTGGCCGCGACTGGATCACAGGATGTGTACCAGGCCGGTGGCCCGATGTCCCAATCGCAATCGCAGCAGATCTCGAAATCGGCTTCGTCAGTGTCGCCATCACAGTCGTTGTCCAGACCATCACAGAGATCGTAGCTGCACCAGGTTGCCACGGCCCCGACATCGCATACCGCTACCCCATCCACGCATTTCGTCGTCACGCCATCGGCGCAAACGCCCAGGGAGCCACACTCAAAAACAGGGTTCGTATCGACCCCGCCGTCACAGTCGTTATCCAGACCATCACAAACTTCTTCAGCTGCCGGGTTGACGGCCGCGTCGAGGGGAGCACAGTCACTCTCATCGTCAAAACCATCATTGTCGTCATCATCGTCACAGACATCACCATAACCGTCAGCATCGGTATCGGTATGGTCCGCACTGGGAACGAAGGGGCAGTTGTCTTCTGCATCGGGAACTCCGTCACCGTCGGAATCCAACGGCCCCGTGTCAGGCGTAGTGACCTCGGTCAACTCCTTCTCCCCGTCCATTTCCTCAATGTCCACCCACATGTCCACCGCAACCGCATCGCCCGGCAGCAGATCAGAGAGCAGCACATCGACCGCCGGAACGTCGCTGGTCAGGTCCGGCACCACCTCACTGCCCGGCACTGCGTCAAGGTCTGCCACCGCCAGCTCTGAAGTCACCTGACCATCCGCCGCATCACCGACGGCAGGCAGGTCCCACCCAACTGCGTCTACGGTGGTCACGAAGCCGGGCTTCGGTACGTCGCTGCTGCAGGCGCCCAGGAAGATAGCGGCGAGACAAACCAGAAGAACCTGTGTCGCGGTCTGCATTTTCATAACCCTTCCAATTCCAAGTGCACTGGAAGAATGCCGGTGGAACACCGCACTGGTCAAGGACTATTGGATAAATGACCCCGCGATGAGCCAGGAGATAGCCGGGCCGGGCAGGTTGCCCCAGGACAAGCCTACGCCCTTGGCAGGATAGTTTCTGCTTGAAGACACGGTCCACTTCCGGCTACTCTAGCGCGGTCACACATTCAAAGTCGTTAATCCGGGTCCGGCTCTGAGCACGGCCCTTTCTCGAACCCCGACTGGGAGAAGAAGATGATCAAGAAGACCGTGATGCAACGCATGTCAGAGACCGCCGGGACCTTCCCGGAGCACGCGGCCATGAAGGTCAAAAAGAACGGCAAGTGGGAGTCGACTTCCTGGGCTGAGTATGATCGCCAGGTTCGCATCATTGCTCGAGCCTTCATGCGGCTGGGCATGACGCCCGGGAAAGCGGTGACGATTATTGGGGGTAATCGGCCCGAGTGGCTCCTGGCAAACATCGGGGCCATCTTTGCCGGGGGGGTGCCAGCGGGCA
>CALGBT010000380.1 GCA_937884235.1 uncultured Pseudomonadota bacterium | reverse complement strand
CCCCTTGCCTCCTGGAGAATGAATGGGGCGTTTGCGCCGGTAAGCGGGTCTGCACGGAAGCGGGGCTCGCTGCCTGTGATGCTGCGGTGCCCGTGGAGGAGGCCTGCAATGGCATGGACGACAACTGCGACGGAGATGTGGACGAGGCCTCCTTTGTCGAGGGGAAGTACGTCGACCTCTGTGATGATGGCGACGATTGTACCACCGATGCGTGCAAGGGCGCTAACGGCTGTACTCACGCTGCGCTCAGCGATGAGGAATGCAAGGATGGCAATCCCTGCACCGTAGCGGACCACTGTGTCGCCGGGATCTGTGTGGGCACACCGGTGGAGTGTGATGACAAGAACCCATGCACCGATGATGCCTGCAACGACACCGGTGGCTGCGTTTTCACCACCAATCTTTCGAAATGCGACGATGGTGACCCTTGCACCGTGGGGGACGAATGCAACGACGGCGAATGTGCTGGCTACGGAGTCAACTGCGACTGCCAGGAGAACGGTGACTGCGGTGGGCTGGAAGACGGGGACCTTTGCAACGGAACGCTTTACTGCAACAAGGACCTCTTTCCCTTCTCGTGCGACATCGTGCCCGGCAGCGAAGTGGTCTGCCCGCCACCGGCCGGCGTGCATTCTCCTTGCCTGATTGCTATCTGTAGCCCCGCCGATGGTGCGTGCTCTGAGGCCGTGGCCAATGACGGTGCCCTGTGCGACGACGGTGACAAGTGCTCCATCGGTGACCTCTGCGCAGCAGGTGTCTGCCAGGCGGGGGCGGTGGCCAATTGCAACGACGGCAATCTCTGCACCGACGATGCCTGTGAGCCGGCCACGGGTTGCGTTCATACAGACAATGCTGCACCTTGCGACGATGGGAATGTCTGCTCCCTGCAGGATACCTGCGACAAGGGAGTCTGCGTTGCCGGCCAGGCCCTCCTCTCGTGTGACGACGGCAACCTTTGTACGGATGACAGCTGTGACCCGAAGACTGGCTGCAAGCATGCCAACAACCTGGCGGCGTGCGATGACGGCAACGAGTGTACGAGTGGCGATGTCTGCACCGGCGGCGGGTGCCAGGCGGGGGCCGGCCTGGTTGACTGCGATGACAAGAATCCGTGCACTTCAGATAGCTGTGACTTCGCCCTGGGATGCGTCTACGTGCACAACAAAGTGCCGTGCGATGACGGTGACCCCTGTACCTTGAACGATCATTGTGGCGGGGGGGAGTGCCTGGCCGGGGCAGTCGCCAACTGCGATGACCAGAACCCCTGTACCAACGATCTCTGTGGTGGTGACGGTGCCTGTCACCACGAGCCCAACGATGCCCTTTGTGACGACGGCAACGCTTGCTCTGTGGGTGACCACTGTGCCGTTGGCAAATGTGTCTACGCGGCCCTGCTCAAGTGCGACGACGAAGAGGTTTGCACCAGCGACTCCTGCGATCCTGAATCCGGCTGTCTCCATCTGTTCAACCAGGCACCGTGCGATGATGCCAACGTCTGTACGACCGGTGACCTGTGTGCGCTGGGCCTGTGTGTCGGTGGGGACGAGCAGCAGTGCGACGACGGCAACTCTTGCACCGATGATGCCTGCGATTCGCAAAGCGGGTGTACCTATTCGCCCAATGCAGGCGAATGCGATGATGGCAATGCCTGCTCATCCGGAGACCACTGTGCTGGGGGAGGTTGCAAGGGTGGTGTTCAGGTCAATTGCGATGACGACAATCTCTGTACCGATGACTCCTGTGACCTCGAGTTGGGGTGCATCTACAAGTTCAATACGGTGCCTTGCAACGATGGCGATCTTTGCACCATGGGCGAGAGCTGCAAGCTTGGGGATTGCTCAGGTGGCGGGGCGGTGAACTGCAACGATGGCGACGTTTGCACCGATGACCTCTGCCAGCCGGATGTGGGCTGCACCCATGAACTGAACAACGCGGTCTGCAGTGACGGTAATGCCTGCACCTCAGGGGATGCTTGTGTGGCCGGTGCCTGCCTTGCTGGCGCGCTCGTTGATTGCGACGATGCCAACGTCTGCACTGCGGATTCCTGCGATTCGGTGCTTGGATGTCAGTATGCCCCGGCGGCCGGTGCCTGTGAAGATGGCAACCAGTGCACGGTCAACGACTCGTGCGTGGATATGCAGTGCCAGGCCGGCGATGCCGTTACTTGTGACGATGCCAATGGTTGCACCGACGATGCCTGCGCCCCTGATAGCGGCTGCGTCTTCGTTCCCAATGAGGCTGCCTGTTCCGACAGCAATGCCTGCACTGATGGGGACTCGTGCCAGGGGGGAGCGTGTGTTCCCGGGGGGGAGCTGACCTGTGATGACAGCAACCTCTGCACGACTGATTCCTGTAGCCCCGATACAGGTTGCATCTACACGGCGGTGGCCAACTATACTGACTGTGGTGGTGGCAAGGTCTGCATCGACGGGGATTGCACCGCCTGTCCCAATCCCAATGGAAGTAAGACATTCAACTACACTGGCGGGCCGCAGACCTGGGTGGTCCCCGATTGCGTTGACGCGGTCACCATGGACGTCTGGGGGGCCCAGGGTGGTGGTTCCAACGGCGGCGAAGACGGTGGCCTCGGGGGTTACTCAAAGGGCGTACTGGCGGTGACGCCAGGGGAGACCCTCTACATATTCGTTGGCGGCAAGGGGCAGAACCAGTCCAGCGGCGGCTGGAACGGCGGTGGCCACGGGTCGACCTATGGCGGCGGTGGCGGTGGCGGCACTGACGTTCGCAAGGGTGGCAACCAGTTGAGCGACCGCCAGATTGTGGCCGGTGGTGGAGCTGGCGGCCAGACTGGGTCGCCTAATCACGGCACCGGCGGTTATGGCGGCGGTACAACTGGCCAGACCGGGATCTCATACCAAAGCTGGGCCCCGGGGGGCGGTGGTACTCAGACCGGGGGTGGCTCGGCCGGTGCCAATTGCTATGCCGGGACCTTCGGTTCTGGTGGCTCCCACGCCTCCTACCACGTCTCGGGTGGTGGCGGTGGCTGGTATGGCGGCGGCTGTTCGTACGGCGGTGGCGGCGGCGGTGGGTCCGGATACATTGGCGGGGCCACCCATGGCTCAACGACGGG
>CALGBT010000379.1 GCA_937884235.1 uncultured Pseudomonadota bacterium | reverse complement strand
GCAGGCGATAGTCCTTGCGTAGGTCAAGAATCCGCTCCCGATATGACCGCAGAACTTCGGTGATCTGCTCAACTGGCAGATCCATGAGGTCCACACCGTGCTCCGGAGTCTCGATGACAACCTCGTGGGCACCAACCCCTGAAATTACGTCAAAGGGACCCACCCCGCTGCGAGTCAGATGGCGCTCCGTGCGCAATGCCGGGAACTTATTGGGAACGACCCGGACCCGCCAGGAACCATCACCATCATGGGTCCCGTCGGGAAAGACGGCAATGGGTGGGGGTGTCATAGCCTCCCGACCAGCGCAGAAAGGACACTCACTCGCCCGCTGCTCGGTTCTCTCTTCAGAAACAAAATCATTGGGGCGCCGCCCCCGCTCACTAGCGACAATCACCCAACGCTTCTGCACCGGGTCATGGCGAAGCTCGGAAAGTGCTACAGGTTCAAATGTGTCGAGTTTCTGCATCCAATTCCTCCCCTTCGAGGGCGACCTGTGCGCACTTCCCTTGCAGGATTCAGTGAGAGAACAGCCCCGCCGGTCCAGTTGGAATGGCCCTACAGTTCGTCGGCTTCGGCTTCACCAAGTTGGGCCTCGTAGCGAACCTCGATCTTGGATTTGGGATCCAGTACATCGTTGAACGTGATGGCCTTGAGGGTACCGGTGCAGTCCCCCTTGTCGTCGGGGAAACAACACTCCTGAGTCGGGAACTCGATGCGATAGTCACCGCCACTTGCAGAATCACCTTCGGTCAAGACCTTGGAAGCTTCCATGGAGCCATCGTCGTTGACGATGGTCTGGCTTACGAAAATAACCTGACCAGACTTGGGTTCGAAGGGTAGGCAGATCTTCGTAACCCGCTTGATTACAAGTTCAGCAATGGTCTTGAGTGCCGGCGTGACGCCGTCCTTGGAGCAAATATTGGAGACCATTCCGTTGGGTCCGAACATCTCCGCCAGAGCAACGTAACGAGACCCGAAATCGGCCTTGCCGTACTGGCTCTCACAGATATAGGAGTTCTTCGCCACAGTCGGGTTCTGCGGGTCCCCCTTGGAGGCGATGTAGCACTCCCGGACACACTCCCGTTTGACCCGGAAAAAGTCGTCACATTCGGCCGACTCCGGTGCTGCCTTGCAATCCTTCGAGACATCGGCATTGGCCGCCACAAAGGCCTGGCAGTGCTCCAACTTATCGTTCTCCAGACAGGCCGTGGAGATAAGCGAATCCTGCTCCGGCTCACCGGTCTTCCCGCCAGGCTTGACGGGCGTTCCATCACCCACAATTGCGGCAACGAGCACTTTGGCCGGGTCTGACTTGAGCGAGCGGAAGTGCGAGTAATACTCTGCCACTGGCGTCAGCGCATTGATGGGTGTCCCCGGCGGTGTCTGGTAGGAGGCGATGTTGCTCAGGCTGTAGATATAGGGACGGCACTTCTTGTCCTGCTTGCAGTACCAACCGTAGTCACAATCGTCGTCAGATTGGCAATCCCTACAGTCCAGGTCGTAAACGCAACTATGATGCGTGTCCCCTTTGAAATCACCCAGCAAGGAGCAGACGTTGTAGTAATCCTTCTTCACCAGCCCTTCGCAGAGCTTGATCTGCTTGCCCTTCTTCTTCGAGTAGTAGACATCCGTCTTGCACTTGCCCGCACCCTTGACGCAATCGTCATCGGTTTCGCATGTGTAATTTGGGGATGCGAAGCTCTCGTGGATGGAACAGTCATCCTCGTCGGTGACGAAGACGATGATCAGGTAGGCATCAGGACGCAGGAATCCAGTGGCCTGCGCCGCATTTTCGCCCTCAGGGTCGAGGGCCATCCAGGCGGTCTTCAGCCCCTGCTCAATATTGGCCGTGTAATTCTGTTGCGGTTCAACCGTGGCATTGCACTTGAAAAGGTCCAAGGTGTTGAGACTCAGCACCGGCGGTACCGACGAGGGGCAATCTTCCGTGGCGGGGGGACGCAGGCAGCCCGAACCACTCGTTCCCTGCCCGGGCGTCCGACACTCAAAGGTGCAGTCGTCGGTGGGTGCGCCATCACATTGGGTCAGCAGACAAGACTGGTCCGAACCACACTTGTCTTCGTAGCAGAACTCGCCGCAGCAGTCGCCATCATTCTTGCACCGATAAATGCAGTAGGAATTGATGGAGCGATTCATGTTGTACATGTCGTCGGCCGGGTAGGACTTGCATTCCCAACCGGAGCCAAACTTCTTCTGGCAATCTTCGTTGCCCAGGCAGGGATGAACCCTCGTCTCGAAGCACGCCGGCGGGAAGGTCGTTGCCGCCGTCTTGTTGAACTTGCCCCGCCCCCTATCCTTGTCAAAGGCATCCATGGTGGTCACGGCCAGGCGAATGTCAATGTTCTTCAAATAGGTCTGCAACTCAAGGGCAAAACTGTCGAAGCTCTGCGCCAGCGCAAACTGCTCCTGGCACATGGAAGCGGAGCTGTCGATAATCCACAGGAAATCCAACTGGATGGGGTCCTGATTCTCCGACACTTCGCTCACTTCGATGGCGAAGGTCTTGCTGACGTTGTGAATGGGCACGTCATTGCAGGCTACCGCACCAGAGACAAAAGCCCCGAGCACGACAAGAAGAACCAGATTGGGAAGGCGAGTTGCCATTGTACACTCCTTACGGACAGTCAACGGCCTGTAGTATAGACTATGCGCGCGGGAGAAGCAAACCTTGTTTGAGTTGCTCTAGTCGCTCAGTTGCGCCTCGTAGCGAACCTCGATGCGAGCGCTGGGGTCGAGCACGTCGTTGAAGGTAATGGCCTTCAGAGTGCCAGTGCAATCCCCAGCATCGTCCGGGAAACAGCAGGTCTGGGTGGGGAACTCGATGCGGTAGTCGCCGCCATCTTCAGCCGTACCTTCGGTTAGCGCCTGGGCAGGGCCCATGGTGCCATCTTCTGCAGCCATGGTCAGCGTCACCACCACCAACTCGTCACGCTTGGGCTCGATGGGCAGACAGATCTTAGTCACCCGCTTGACCACCAGCTCCGCGATGGTGGCCAGTGCCGGGGCGATACCAGCAGGGGAGCAGATATTCGAAGAGACACCGTTGGGGCCAAACATCTCCACCAACTTCAAGTAACGGCTGCCCCAACCAGCCTGGCCAAATTCACTGTTGCAGATGTAGGTGTTCCTGGATTTGGCGCCGGGCTTTCCTTTTGACGCCAGATAGCACTCGTGAACGCAATCAAGCATCGTTTGGCGAAAATCCTCACAGCCAGCGCGCAGCGTGTCGCCGCGGCAGTCCTTCAGCTTGCCCTGGAGTGCCTCGTCGTAAGCCCGGCAAGCGGGCAGCTCTTCCAGCTCCCGGCAAGCAGAGGAAATGAGCGATTCCTGGTCCGGCTCACTGGCCTTGGTACCCGGCGGCATGAGTATCCCATCACCTACCACGGCAGCCACCAGCACTTTGGCCGGGTCGCTCTTCAACGACCTGAAGCGAGAGTAATAGCTGGACACTTTGGCCAGCGAATTCATGGGCGCCCCCACAGGGCTTTGGTAAGTCTCGTAATTGCTGAAATGATAGGCCAGAGGCCGGCACTTCTTGCCTTTGCAATACCAACCCGTATCGCAATCTTCGTCTCGCTGGCAAACCGCACAATTCCCGTCGGCAATGCACTCGTTGGTCGCCTTGCCCTTGAATTCCCCCAGCAACGAACAGCTATCGTGGTAGTCCTTCTTGATACTGCCCGTGCAGGTCTTGACCTTCTTGCCCACGGCTTTGGAGTGGGCTACGTCGAGCTTGCAGCTACCCGGCAGAGTCTTGCAGTCAGCATCGCTTGCACATTCGTCCTTCACCGAATGGAACTCCTCGGCGATGCTGCAGTCGTCTTCGTCAGACACGAAGACCAGGACCAGGTACGCGTCATCACGGAGAAATCCCTTGGCCTGCTCCGCATGGAGTCCGGACGGGTCGAGGGCCATCCAGGCGCAACGCATCCCCTGCTCAAACCCCGCAGTACCCGTCTGCTTGGGCTGTACCGTGGCAATGCACTTGAAGAGGTCGAGGGAATTTGTGGTGAGTACCGCCGGGACCGATGAGGGACAATCCTGTGTGTCAGGCGGCCGGAGACAACCGGCCTCCTGCTTGTTGCCGCCCGGAGAGTAACATTCGAAGGTGCAGGCATCGGTGGGAGCACCCTCGCATTTGTCCAGGAGACAGGCCTGGTCGGCCCCGCAATCACCGGCAAAACAGAATTCCCCGCAACAATCTCCATCCCCCTTGCAGCGATACTCGCAAGACGTATTGACGGAGCGGTTCAGGTTGTAGAGATTGGCGGCATCAGTACCATTGCACAGCCAACCATCGCCATACTTCTTCTTGCAATCTTCAGTCCCGAGACAGGGCCACACTTCCTTTTCAATGCTGCCCGGCAGGAAGTACTCGGCCGGTCTGCTATTGAAACTGCAATTGCCCGCCTCCTTGTCAAAGGGGTCCATGGTCGTCACTGCCACTCTGATGTCGATGTTCTTGAGGTATTTCTGCAGCACCTCGACAAAGCCGGCAAAGCCCGTAGCCAGCGCCACCTGCTCCTCACTCATGGACGAAGAACTGTCAATCACCCACAGGAAATCAAGCTTGATTGGCTCCTGATTCTCGGAGATCTCGCTGACCTCAATGGCGAAGGTCTGATTGACATTGTGGATGGGGACGTTATTGCAGCCCCAGACCAGCATCAGCGCCAGCGGCAACAACGCCCCACGGGCGGCGAAGACACGCACGTTCTGCATCCAGATCCTCCCTCTATTATGTGTAACGGCTGGGGTCAGGATACGCAGTGCTTCGCGGCAAAGCAAATCGCCCCTGGAGAATGCCGGACTAAGGCCCAGAGAAATCCAGGTCCTCAGCGAAAGATGCCAGAACTGCCGGTTCATCGAGGCAGGCAAGAAGCTCCGAGAAACCACCGAAAGGAGCCGCGGCACGGATTCGGCGAGCCCGCTTCTGTCCCACGCCGGGCAGCGCGCTCCAGCCCTTCTCCGGCATAGAATTGACCGCTACCGGCCACGGCAGACCAGTGACCGACCGAAAGCCGTGCCCCACTACCATCACATCGATGGCCCGTCCCAACTCGAGCACAAAGGGGATGCCCACGAGGAGGGGGTAGGAGGCCGGCTGCCGCCCAAAAGTCACGTCACCGTCGCGAAACTCGGGGACCACTCCCCGCAGAATCGTGCCGACAGGGGCCACCTGCTCCAGCATCGGCCTCTCCACCACTTCGAAGAGGCGACGTTTGAAGCGCTTGAACCGCGCCTTATTGAGCTTGGGCTCACGGCCCCCGCTCCAATCATGCAACGGCGTCCCCGGGAAGACCATCACCTGCCTGACGTTGATCCGTCGCACCAAAAGATTCTCCGCCAACAACCCTTCCAGGAAAGCCATATTCGTGGCGTAGGTCGCGGTGCTTTCCCCAGGCAGTCCGTAAAGTAGATTGATCCCCGGGAGCAGGTCCGGCAACCCCCGATCTCGTCGCCCTCGACCGGCCTGATTGATTATCCGAATGGCCCGAAGAGATGCTTCCGGCGATGATTTCAGGCGATTGCGAGAGATGACCATGGGGTCCAGACTCTCCACCCCCATGGCCGCTACGTCACCGCTGGTATTGTAGGTCGCGATGGTTCGGGCGATGTCCAGGCACTCATCGGGATGAGCCGCCACAAATCCCGGATTTACATTGTCGATATGCAATGTCTTGAGATGGGGTGCGACCCGCCGGATATCCCGGTAAAGGGCATCAATGGCCTCGGGGTCCGGACCAATAGTTCCGTCTGGCAAACGACGCCCCGGCCAGGCAAAGAAGTTGGGCTGCTTGCCCAGACGAAAGTGATTTGCGCCACGGGCAGCCAAGGCTTCAATCTCCCCGACAATGGCCTCGTGGGTGCGAAAATCGAGGCCGTCTTGGAGCCCCTCCGTGCAGAATGAACAGTGCTCCTCCCGCTCACAACCTCGTGCACTCTCAATTTCGCAGATGATATGCGGAAAGTTGGGGTGCTGCTCGACAATGCCTGCCCCGGCGATGGCTCGCCGCGCCATCGCCGCCAGGGGCCGGGCCGGACGGCCCGGCTCCTTTCCGGCCAACACCCGGGCCACCGCCTCATCGAGGTCGCCAACAACGATATTTCCCCCGGCCAGACCCTCTACCCCTACTGCGGCGGTGCCCCCGGTCATGGTATAGCCGTGGCGAATTGGCCCCCCAATCATGACTCTTCCGAAGCTTGCTTCTGCAACCTTGCTCAACTCCGTCAGGGTGATTGGCGTGCCGCCACGATAGTGCCCGGGCACCGTCAGCCCCGACACCACCACCACGAGAGTCTGCCCATCAGCCCGGACAGCCTCCTGCAAAGCCGGGTCCCGACGCCAGGCATCAACAGTCATGTAGCGGTAGGGAACCTCAGCGAGGGCAAAGACCCCGGCCACATAACGGGGATACGGAGACAGGTACGGGGGAACTCCAAGCGCGGTCGGCTCATCCACATAGCCATCGAGGATGATACCTTTGGCAAATGCCGTGGCGCGGGTGGTCATCCTAGGGGTTGCTCGGTAGCTGTGGCATCAGCACGATGACTCGCAACCGGGCGGGTTGCTTGTGTTCCACGCCGGGACCACCCCCCGGACCGCCGCTGGTGGAGGGACCACCGCCGCTGGTTTCGGCGCAGCCGCAAGACGCGGACAGGTCGAGATCCCCCCCCAGTCCGTGTCCCGCCTGACCCGCCAGAAACTGCTCTGGAGCGTAGGCCGCCAACTCATCGTCCGCCGTCGCTTCTACAGTTCCCGCCGCGGCAATGGCCGCCGCAAGATGAGGACCCAGGTCCAGACTTTGCGTGGCACAACCAACCAACACTGCAGTTAGGACGACCCAAAGGCCGATAGCCATGGCTCTTCTCATAGCGCTCCGTAGTTCCAGGCAAGCTGGACTCCACCCTCCAGCTTGTCATAGGTCAGGGGCTCGATGGACGAATGGCGCCCAGCGACACCGCCAAACAGTCCCGCCGTGAAGCCCCAGCCGATGCCCCTCTCCACTTCCAAACGAGCGACATAGCTCCAATCGATCCGACGCTCATCCGGGCTGAAATAGCCCGACGACTGGTAGTAATCTTCGTAGAGCCCGGTTCCCCGCAACAGCACAGTCCAGAGAGACGCTGGCTGCCAGGCCAAAAAGGTGCCGAGGGACGCGCCCCAGCGGGCATAGGGCTGCCCGGCCTGATTGAAAGTGCCGCTTTGGGCAATGGCCAGCCGCAGATTCTCGGCCAGCACCAACTCTTCGCCCACGGAGATACTGTGTGCGAATCCATTACGTACCAACTCCGCAAACCGCTGGTTGGAAACAGAATAGCGGAGACTCAAACCATGCCCGGCGGCACTCCACATTGATGGCCCAAGAGAGAGGCTGTGGGCCTCCACGAATCCGAAGAAATCATCTTCAAGGGTTGCCTCCCCGCCATCCAGGAAGCTCACCCGATAGCCATAGCGAGCTTCCCAGGCAATCTTCCCTTGCCCCAGCACACCGTACCTTTGCACGGTAGCCGTTGCCCCCAGGTCAGTGGCGTTGACCGAAGCCGGGAGATCGGCAAAATGGAAGCTGCGGGACCCGTCACCGCGCACCGCGAACAGGTAGCGACCGACGTTCCGGAAGCGATAGCCGATTTGCATCCAGTTGACGCTCTTGAAGGCCTCCACGTCGCCAACTATGCCCACAACCGCCGGGTCCGCCGGAACCATCAGTGCATTGGTATCATAGCTCACCGCGCTCCCCAGTGAGAGCTCCGGCCCGGGGCGAAGCTCCGCCAGCCGCCCGATTGACAGTTCGAGAAAGCGTCGGGACGAGGGGTCAAAAATCGGCAGGCCTGAGTTCGCCAGGCGTCGTACTGCGGCCACATCGTCCCCGACCTTGAAGGCGGCAACACCGCCGTAGTAATCGAGCACGCCTCGCACCGCAGCATCGTCATCAGGCCGGCTGACGCAAAAATCCGCCGCATCCTCCCACTGCTCGGTGCGGGTCAACGCCAGACAGAGCAACCACTCAACCTGGCGATAGACCACCGCCCCATTCGGTGTCTCGGCAAGCAACTCCTGCGCCGCCTGCAAAGTCCTGATTGCCCAGAAGTCGTTGCCTTCCAGAAAATACGCTTCACCTAGTGCCGCGGTGCAGACCGGAGCCCCGCCCCCCTCAACCAGCACCTTGACCCGCGCTCTAGCTGCGGCCGGATCGTCGAGGAGCAACAACCCCGCCTCCTCGTCGCAGGCGGTGACAAGGGAACCCGGTTCACCAGCCTTCACCCCACCAACCGACAGCATCACCATCAAACTGATGACGCTACTGCAGCAACCCCGCCACCACATCCAGTATTTCTCCCTCCGACGCCGGGAACGACGACGGGTAGATCTGATGAACCATGATTCCTTCTTGCGAGACGATGGCAATGGAGTTGTACATGCCGCTCAAGGCCAGCCACAAGGACCCTTCGTCGTCGTCCTGCCCGATGGGAATCCCAGACTTCTCACCGCACCCTTCGATGGCATAGCCACTGCCCGCCTGATTGATCATGACGGCAACTACCTGGTTGTTCCAGCCCTCGGAGTGAACCTTGACGACTTCTTCGATAGCAGCAGCCTGCTGCTGGCAACCACCTCAGGTGCATGAACCGAAATAGGCCAGCCAGATCTTTCCCTTCAAAGCTGCCGCAGAAAAGGTTCCGTTATAGGTAATGGAGGTTGGGTTGTCGTCAACGCACAGGAAGGCAGGCACCGGGTCCCCTACAGCAATGGGGTCAGTGATCACTACCTGGCAGAATTCCGCGGGTTCAAATCCGCCCCCATCCAGGTTCGACGCATCGCCTGCAGTCGCCTCTTCCCCAGAAATATCGTCGGGGATGATGAGGTCAAAGGGCCCCGGCAATTCTTCCGTAGGCACGTCACCAAGGGAGTCCTTTGCTTCTGGATCTGCGGCATCGAAGGAATGAGAGTCGACAACTTCGACAACATCTTTCACTGTCAGATCCGGGGCCGACACATCGAGCAGGTCTGGGCCGATGTCATTCCCGGCCGTCTGCGACGGGCATTCACTCGACAATGAGTCAATCCAGGCCTGCCTGATGGCATTCTGCTCGCCGTCGAAGTCCCCCGGAACCACCGGCCCGAAATGCCGGGCCACGCAACCGTGGCGGTCGACAATGACAAAGTGATACCAATCGGCCAGATAATCGTCCCAGATTGCCAATTCATCGGTATCTGAGACAACCGGGGAAGATGCCCAGGGCATCTTCTCGCTGACGGTGCCAGGGGTGGCATCAACGGTGCCCAGGTGAACAAAATAGGAGGCTACCGGGTACCCGTCTGCCAGCAACCCGTCTCGCATTGCCTCAACTTGCTCGAAAATTGACCAGCAATGGGAGCACTTGACGGACCCGAAGAAGAGCCCCACTCCCCCTTCACCTGGAACGTCGGAGCATACTTCCTGCCCCGCGCTTGAGGAGTTTGGATTCAGGTCAACGCCGCAAAAAGGCGGGGCACCGGTGCAATCACAACCGGCGCGATAGGGAGTACACTGCGCGCCAAGGCACTTGAAGCCCTCACCACATTCCTCATCAGTCAAACAACCTTGCTGGCAAAATGAGTTGGAACAGAGATACCCGGCCGGGCAAGGCGAGGCGGCCGTACACTCAGGCTCAACGCATTTGCCTGTCTGCTTGAGGCAGACCTTGCCCGTGGGACAATCTGCATCACCGTAGCAACGAGACTCAATGCAACCTGCGCAGCACACCACCAATGCCACGCAAAGGCCCACGACAGGGCCGCAGAATCTGACTGCAGTTTCTCTCATCCGGCCTCACCTCCCGGCAAGCAGGCATCACCTGCATATGGGCAGACTTCACTCTATCACAAATGGTGGGCAGCATCCACGATACATGCAGATCCACTAGATTGTGACTGTGCGAGAGAAGCCCTTTATCGAGCCCTATGACTGTGCTACTATGCTCTTCGGCAGATTCGCTCCCAGGAGGTTCCATGCCAACGCCGTCTCGACTGCTGATCATCGACAATTCCCTCGACTCAAGTATTTACAGCCCGGTGGGCCATTGGACCAGGCACGCCAGCTGCGACTTCGACGCGGTCATGCCCCCCATGGGTGAGTTTCCTCATCGACTGGACGCTTACTCCCACGTCATCATCACCGGCAGCGAGTGCTCCATTCTCAGTGATGAGGATTGGATTCTCGCAGAATGCGATCTGGTGAGGGAGATGGCCGCGCTGGAAATTCCGATTCTGGGAAGTTGCTTCGGTCAGCAACTAGTTGTTCGTGCCCTCTCCGGCAAAGAATTTGTGCAAACGACAGAGACACCGGAGTTTGGCTGGGTTGACACATTTCTGACCGTCCCAGACGGTCAACGCGATACCGTGATCGGGGAGTTGCCATCGCTCTTTTCGGTGTTCACGTCCCACTTTGACGAAGTTTCTCCGCTCCCCCCGGATTGGACTAGGATGGCCTGGTCGGAAGACTGCGCCAATGCCGCCATTCGCTGGTTAGAGGGTCCGGTCTGGGGCATTCAACACCATCCCGAGATCAACTACGAAGATGGGCGCCGCCTGCTCAAGGCCCTGCCCAACATCATGCCTGACAAGAAGAATCTCATCCGCAAGTTCATGCACGCTTCCAGGCGGGATTCCGAGGTCACCGCAGCACTCGTGGAAGCCTTTCTAAACAATGCCTGAGTCGTTGGTTGGCCTTCTGATTCTGAAGATACTCTCTTGAGCTATTGCTGGAAACCGGCGGGGTAGCTTCGGTTAGTACGCTACGCAGTAGTAGGCATCCATGTCGCAGATGGCCCCCCACGGGCAGTCGTTGTCATCAAGGCAGGTGTAAACGTCGAGACAATTGCCGTTGATGCACGCCTGGTAGCCGCCGCAATCATAGCCATCGTAGCACTGCGCCAGCGGCCAGCAGCCACCATTCTGGCCGCAGTAGAAGTCTGCCGGGCAATCGACGTCATCGTAACAGCCGGTCAGCTCCTCGTAACAATTGCCGTCATCACCGCAGACATCGCCGAAGTCACAATCATAATCGTCAACGCACCCACCCACCGTAGCGTAGCAGTTGCCGTCGGTGGCGCAGATGTATCCTGAGGGGCACGGATACTCGTAGCAGGTATTCTCTTTGCAAAAGCCCTCCGGCGTACAGGAGAAGCCAATGCCGCAATCCTGATCGTCAAGGCAGGTACCACCAAAGTGGCACTGTGCATCGGAGCCGCAGAAGTTGGCCACCGAATTCGAGCAGAGACCATTGGTCATGCAGTAGGAGGTGGTCCCCAGGCAGTCCTTATAGGAGTTGCAGGGGGCGGCACAGTCCCAATCGTCATAGCATCCGTCGACGACGATCATCTCGTAACAGAAGCCGTTGGCCTCGCACTGGAAGCCGAAGGGGCAGTCGTAGTCGGAGTAACATCGCTCAGACTTCACGCACGAGCCATACTCGCAGACGAAGCCGGCCCCGAGGTAATCCTGGCACTCCCAATCGTAGAAGCAACCTTCGACCTGTAGACAAGCGCCGTCCAGTCCGCATGAATAGCCTGCCGCGCAGTCATAGTCGCTGTTGCAACCATCGAAGTAGCGACAAGCACCGTTGGACGTGCAGAACATGTCGTTGGGACAGTCCCAGTCACTCCAACACTCATGGTTGGTGCTTACGTACTCGGTTTCTGTGATGATACAGCCACTGAGGCTCGAGAAGGAAATCGCAAGGGCCAGAGCCAGATATTTCATTCCTTTCATTGTGTCCTCCGCTGGGCATCTTATCAGAGAGTTGCCACTCTTCCAACCGCAAGTAGAGACGGGTCTGGCAGACGCCTCAAGAGAATCAATCCTTCAATTAAATTTGGGTCATCACGCCTTTTGTACGGCAACATACCAGCGACGCAACATCTCGTCCACGGGCGTCTCAGGGTTGGGCTCAAATTCACGATCAAGGCTCCACACCTTGCGCAGAGTTTCCCGATCCTCCCAGAAGCCGACTCCCAGCCCGGCGAGAAAGGCCGCACCAAAGCCGGTGGTCTCCAACATGCGGGGTCGTCGAATGGTCGTGCCCAACAGATCGGCCTGCAGCTGCATGAGCAGATCGTTTGCCGCAGCCCCACCATCAACCCGGACCACTGCCAGGCGCGTCCCCAGGTCTTCCTCCATGGCATGCATGATGTCGCGATTCTGCAGGGCAATGCCCTCCAGCACCGCCCGGGCAACATGAGCCTGCGTAGTGCCGCGGGTCAGTCCCAGCAGAGCCCCGCGCGCCTCCGGTCGCCAATGGGGAGCCCCCAGGCCCGCCAGGGCCGGCACGAAAACCAGTCCACCGCTATCGGGCACGGAAGCTGCCAGGGCCTCTACCTCAGATGCCGAGTCTATCAGGCGCAACCCATCGCGCAGCCACTGCACGGCAGCACCGGCGATGAACGCACTTCCCTCAAAAGCGTAGGAGACCTGCCCGTCCAGTTGCCAGGCGACAGTGGTCAGCAGTCCATGGCGAGAAGCAATGGGCCTATCGCCGATGTTGGTCAGCATGAAGGAGCCGGTGCCGAACGTACACTTGGCCTCCCCCGCGGCGAAGCAGACCTGTCCGAAGAGAGCAGCTTGCTGGTCGCCAGCCATTCCCGCAACCGGGATGCCGTCGGGCAAACCAGGGACGCCTCTGGTTCGCCCCATCACCTCCGAACTACTGACGATGCGGGGTAGGATGGACGCTGGGATGGAGAGCAAGGCCAGCAATTCAGGGTCCCACTGTAGTGTCTTGAGGTCCATTAATAGCGTACGCGAAGCATTGGAGACATCGGTGACGTGGACGTCGAGCCCACAGAGGCGAGCCACCAAATAGGTGTCAACCGTGCCAAAAGCGAGCCGGCCAGCCTCGGCCGACGATCTGGCCCCGGATACATTTTCCAGGAGCCATGCCAACTTGGTTCCGGAAAAATAGGGGTCGAGAACAAGCCCGGTCCGAGCTGCGAAGAGCGGCTCCAATCCTCGCTCCTTGAGGGTCGCACACATGGGCGCCGTCCGCCGGCACTGCCAGACAATGGCATTATGCACGGGCGAGCCGGTGTGCCGATCCCACAGTAGAGTCGTCTCACGCTGGTTAGTGATGCCGATGGCCGCCACCGAGGTGCCGGGGATTCCTGCTTGCGCCAGTGCCGCACCAATGGCCGAGATCGTACTCTTCCAAATCTCGACCGGGTCATGTTCAACCCAACCCGGTTGCGGATACACTTGTGGAAACTCACTATAGCCACGTGCGGCGACCGAGCCGGCACGGTCGACCAACAAGACAGTCGTTCCGGTGGTCCCTTGATCAATGGCCATGATGTGCTCTGCCATACCTCGCCCCCCTTTTTTCAGCTTGCAGCAAAACATGCTACACTACCAAGCATGATGTGCAACAGGTTCTGCTGCGGCCAGCCGTCGCAGTTGACCACGGCCACTAGCCAGAAGAGAGGAGCCAATGGCGGAAGAGAACAAGCCCAGGAGCCCACGCCGGGGGCCCAATCTCCAGTTGCAGATGGATGAGGAGATCGCCCAAGGTCGATACATCAACTTCGCCATGGTGAACCATACCCCCAGCGAATTCGTCCTCGACTTCGTCTTCATGCAGCCCCAGCAACCCAGAGGCAAGGTGCTTTCCCGGATCATAACCAGTCCGGTCCATGCTAAGCGGCTGCTTCTGGCACTCACGGACAACGTGAAGAAGTACGAGGAGCGATTCGGTGCCATCAAAGTCCCGGCGATCAAGGCGACGGAACCGGTGGTTCACTGACATGCGCCAGTTGGCCGTCGGGATTGTGGTCATTAGCATACTCTGGTCCGGGCCGGTTCGGGCCTGGGATCACCCTCGGGAAATCATCCATGGCAGCGCCAGGGTGCTGGAAAAGGGGGAGACCATCGTCGGCATCCTCAGCCCTCTGGCATACGGCTTGGTTGAGCGCATCACCATCTTCACCCACCCCGCCTTGCTACTCCTCCTGACCCCCAACCTGTGGGCCCGATTCAGTCTCCTGGACGATGACAGTGCCATCGCTTTGGAAACAGGATACCAGCAGAGTCTGCTCGTCCTTGAATATGGAGACACAACGGCTGATGATACAGATTCAAGCAGCGCCAACCCGATGCCTGGCTTCTTCCAGGCAGGGGTCATATTCTCCCAGATTCTGGGACGCCACGTACAATTGTCCGCAGCCACAGGGTACCTCGTACGCTTCGGCGGCTTCACTACCGACCTCAATGAGCACACCTCGGGGCTCTACTACCGGCTAAACGGCCACCTGCTCTTTGGCGAGGTAAACCTCATAATGGCCGAAGTCCGTGGTAGCTGGTTCAGTAATGCGAGCATCTCATTTCCCACCGGTACCCTGATCTACGCTCGGCAGTTGGGCCGCACCCGACTCGGTATTGGCGCCGCCTTTGGCGAGTTCCCCATTTCCACCAACTTCAACAACGCCACCGACCCGCGCCAGGGGCAGTCGGGGGACACGGTGGCTCTTCCGGTCTTCCCGTGGGTGGACCTCTGGTGGCGCTTCTAATGCTTGAAATTGCTCTTGTCACCCCCGAGATACCCCAGAACACCGGCTCCATCGCCCGCCTCTGCGCAGCCACCGGCACCGGCCTTCATCTGATCGGCCAGCTAGGGTTTGCCATTGACGACAAGCACTTGAAGAGGGCCGGCTTGGACTACTGGAGTAGCGTCTGCATGGGTGTACATCAGGATCTCGACGCTTTCCTGGAGTTGATGCGGAACCGCCCCATCTATTTCATGACGCGCAAAGCTGAGAAACGATATTCGGAGGTCGTGTACAGCGGCAACGAAGTTTTTGTCCTGGGCCCAGAGAGCATCGGTCTCTCCGACGACGTGCTGACCCGCTATGCTAGCCGCCTACTCTCGATCCCGGTGCGTTCTCAGGTGCGTAGCCTCAACCTGTCGGCTGCTGCTCATGTGGTCGTCTACCACGCCCTGGAAAAACTCAAGTTCCCCTTTTGCCCGTAAGGAAATGCGCCCACTGAAGTGATCGCCTGGAGGTCGGCAGGGACGAGTTCACCACGGTGAACCGCACCTCCGCCACTGGAAAAGTCCTTAAACCGTTGCCTGGTGCGGGGTTGCCCCACTTTTTCCCCTTGACAGCCCGGCAGCGACCACCTATGTTCATCTGGTCCTGATGAAATTTGAGTCGAATTTTCAGGAGCGAGGCTTGTTTCAACCAACCTATTTGGAGGAAGTACGATGACGAAAGCGGAACTGATTGAAAGAATCCAGGGCGCAGCTGAAGGTCTCAACAAGAAGCAGACTGGCGACATCGTCGCTGCCGTGTTCGAAACTGTTGGCGCAGCCATCAAAGAAGACGGCCGTTTTGCTTATCCCGGCTTCGGCACCTTCACGGTGAAGACCCGCCAGGCTCGCAAGGGCCGGAATCCCCGTACGGGCCAGGAAATCACCATCAACGCCAGCAAGGGCGTTGGCTTCAAGCCTGCTCCTTCCCTGAAGGAAAAGCTGTAGGTCTCTGGAACATTCACGATGGCGGGGGGACCGGCTTACACTGAGGTCTCCCCGCCAGAATCCCCGTAGGAAACAACCCGGTTTCGGCCTTGTGATTTTGCGAGGAGAAGTGCGTGATCCGCCATGTCCACCAGTTGCTTGGCGGATGAGGGCTGGTCCTGGGTAGATGCAACCCCACACGAGATGGTAAGGCTGAGCGGGCCCTTCGCCCCTGACCGTGGCAACTCAGACTCAGCCAGACTCGACCTCATCTTCTCAGCCACGGCGAAGGCCTCGGCCTTGTCCGTTCGGGGAAGCAGGACGGCAAATTCCTCCCCCCCGAAGCGGGCGATGGAGTCCACCCGACGAACATGCTCAGCCAGGAACTTCCCGACAAAGCGCAACACATCGTCGCCTACCAGGTGGCCATGCTCGTCATTGAACTGCTTGAATTTGTCCACATCGATCATGATGCAGGCCAGGACGCTGTCGAACCGTGAGGTACGCTCCCATTCCATTTCGAGGCGACGTTCGAGCATCCGTCGATTGTAGAGACCAGTCAATTCGTCGTGGGTCGCAAGCTCCCGAGTCTTTTGGTAATGCAGCGAGTTGGCGACCGCACCGGCAACCTGATTGGCGATGATGTGGAACAATCCAACGTCCTCGAAAGTGAAAGCATCGATCCGATCGCGTTGGAAGAGCATTACTCCCACTGACTGATCCCCGGATGGTAGTGGCAGAGCCAGCAACGAACCGTGCAGATGGGCCTTGCCACGAAAGTGCATGAAGCGCTGGTCCTTGTCGATATCACGGACATAGAGCATGGTTCTCGTCTCGTGAACAGTGCCGGTGATTCCCTCTCCCGGGTAGATGCGCATGCCTCGCAACGCACCCTGCCCTTCGTCGAAACCGGAAAGTCCGCGCACCACCAACGCCTTCCGCCGTTCATTCCAGACGCAAACGGCAAAGCGGTCCACGTCAAGAGTGCGGCCGCCCACTTCACAAAAACGGTCCATCAGGGGTTCCAACTCCAACGAGGAGTTGAGGGTACGGCTGATGTCGAAGAGTTGGCTGAGCTCCTTCAGGCGCCCCTCCAACTGGTCGTTGGTCGCCTGGAGCAAGCGCCCCTTGTTGGCCAACTCCTCCTTGAAGCTGAGTTCTTTCTGGGTCCAGGCCAGTTCACGATCGGTATCGATAACGTTCACGCTGAGCTCAGTGAGTCGCTGCAGGAGTTGGTTGATCTCCGCCCCCAGGGTACCCAGTTCATCGTCCCCCACAGGGCATCTGGCGGCGAAGTTGGTTTCTGGGGCGCGCCGCAGGGTCCTCAGCATGCGATTCAGCCGCGCCGTGAGGCGACGACGCAGTTGGAGGAAGAGGACCAGGGAGCCAATCAGGCCCACCGCAATGATCGCAGCCACTGCCAGGAAGGGAGGAAGAAGCAGGACCGAACCGGCAGCCAGGAGATAGCCGCAAGCGACGGTGAGGAGAACCGCTGTTACAACTCCACGCATAGCACCTCAGTTGGCGTTCTTCTCCAACAGGTTCGCCTGCGCCGCGGCGAGGCGAGCCACCGGCACGCGGGGGGGCGAGCAGGAGACGTAGCTCAAGCCCACCTGATGGAAGAAGTGAATCGATGCCGGGTCACCACCATGCTCGCCACAGATGCCGAGCTTGATGTCCGGCTTAGTGGACCGGCCACGCTCGACCGCGATGCGCACCAACTCTCCAACTCCCTCGATATCCAGCGAAGCGAAAGGATTGTCGGGGAAAATCCCATGCTCCTGATAGTACCCCAAAAACCCGCCTGCGTCGTCTCGAGAGATGCCCATGGCGGTCTGCGTCAGGTCATTGGTGCCAAAGGAGAAGAACTGTGCGACTTCGGCAATCTGGTTAGCCGTCACTGCGGCACGAGGCAATTCGATCATCGTCCCCACCAGATACTCCACGGAGCTACCGCGCTCGGCGAAGACGTCACGTGCGGCCTGCTCAACCACTTCGCGTTGACCCGTCAACTCGTTGACGTGGCCCACCAGGGGAATCATGATCTCCGGGAAGACGCGGGCCCCTTCGGCCTGAGCTTCCACCGCGGCCTCGAAGATCGCGCGGGCTTGCATAGCGGTGATCTCCGGGTAGACATTGCCGAGACGACAGCCGCGGTGCCCGAGCATCGGGTTGGACTCGGTGAGGGTCTCGACCTTATGGCGAACGCGCTGGACGTCCAATCCCAACTCCTGGGCCATTGCCACCACGCCCTCATCACCGTGGGGCAAAAACTCGTGGAGGGGCGGGTCCAGGGTACGGATTGTCACAGGCAGACCGTCCATCTCCTTGAAGATGCCTTTGAAATCCAGACGCTGCATGGGCAGCAATTTGGCCAGAGCAAGTTCTCGTTCCTCCAGGGTATCGGCGAGGATCATCTGCCGAACGGCGAGGATACGCTCACCGGAGAAGAACATATGCTCGGTACGACACAAGCCGATGCCCACTGCGCCGTTGAGCACTGCCATGCGCGCGGCCTCCGGCTCATCGGCATTGGTGCGGACTGCCAGACGCTTGAACTCATCGGCCCAGGTCATTAGCCGGGTATAGTGGTAATAGATGTCCTGATTGTCCCGCGGCGCGCGCCCCTGCATAACCGCTTCGAGCACCTCGGAATCCACAGTTTCAATGCGCCCCTCCAGGATCTGGCCGGTGAAGCCGTCCAAAGAGATCCAGTCCCCCTCTCCCAGAGTCTTGCCGTTGACAACCACCTGCTTGGCCGCGTAATCAATGGCCAGCTCAGCACAGCCGACGACACAGACCTTGCCCATCTGCCGGCCAACCAGGGCCGCGTGGGAGGTCATGCCTCCACGTGCGGTGAGAACGCCGACGGCAAGGCGCATTCCCTTGATATCTTCGGGAGAAGTTTCCTGCCGGACAAGAATGATGGGGTCGGAAGATGCCTTGGACGCGGCTTCAGCAGCTCGCGCGGTGAAAACGATGCGGCCCGAAGCTGCGCCGGGACCCGCAGGAAGGCCGCGGGAGAGGCTGCGACCGGCCTTGAGGGCAAGGGCCTTGTCACTTGGATTAAAGATGGGCTTAAGGACCTGATCGAGTTGGTCAGGAGTAACTCTCATGAGAGCCTCTTCCGGCCCAATGAGACCCTCGTCAAACATGTCCACGGCGATACGCACGGCAGCGAACCCGGTGCGTTTGCCAACGCGGGTCTGAAGCATGAAGAGCTTACCTTTCTGAATGGTAAACTCCACATCCTGCATGTCCCGATAGTGACTTTCCAGCCGCCCGTAAATCTCCATTAACTGCCCGAACATATCCGGCATCAACTCTTCGAGAGAGGGATACTCCGTGAGCCGGGTCGCTTCGTCCATGCCCATGTCACGGGCTCGCATCCGGGAATCGGCCAGGGTCAATTCCCAGGGCGTCCTGATGCCGGCAACCACATCTTCCCCCTGGGCGTTGAGCAGAAACTCCCCGTTTGGCCGCTTCTCGCCGGAGCCAGAGTCACGAGTGAAACCAACGCCGGTGGCGCATCCCTCACCCATGTTGCCAAAAGCCATGGCCTGGACGTTCACAGCAGTGCCCCAGTCATGGTCAAAACCATTCATCTCGCGATAGATCATCGCTCGCTCATTGCCCCAGGAACCGAAAACCGCACCGATGGAAGCCCAAAGCTGCTGCATCGGGTCTTCAGGGAAGGGCTCCCCAGTGTGGACGCGCACAACTTCCTTGAACCGAGCAACCAGCGTCTTCAGATCTTCCCATTTCAGGTCAACGTCCTGCTCGACTCCACATTCCCTCTTCATCTTCTCGATTTCGAGTTCAAAGGGGTCGTGGTCATCCTCGGTGGCCGGTCGCACCTGCAGTACCACGTCGCCGAACATTTGCACAAAGCGGCGATAGGAGTCCCAGGCAAAGCGGGGGTCGCCGGTCTGGCGGATCAGCCCCTCAACGGCCTTGTCGTTGAGGCCCAGGTTCAATACCGTGTCCATCATGCCAGGCATGGAGACTCTGGCACCGGAGCGCACCGAGAGGAGCAAGGGCTGTCCATCTGAGCCGAACTTGGCATCCATCTGCGCTTCGAGAAAAGCGAGAGACGCCCGCACCTGTTCTGCCAATTCTTCCGGATACTTGCCGGCATTCTGGTAGTAGTAGGTACAAACATCAGTCGAGATCGTGAACCCGGGAGGAATGGGAATACCAAGAGCCCCCATTTCTGCGAGATTGGCCCCCTTGCCACCGAGCAGGTTCTTCATTTTGGCGCCGCCCTCTGAAGCATTGGTGGCAAAATTGTACACATATTTGGTTGTCATCGTTCCTCCCTCCATGGTCGCGTGCCCTCTAGCAAACGCGCCTCTATCAAAATATGCCAGGCCAGAGCCCCTGAGCATTCGCTCAAACTTGCGTTACTATAGTTGTTCACCTAGGCAAATCAAGGCATTTCGGCGGACTGCGGAATACCTACCAGATAAACTTGACCGCCAACTGTGAAGCAAAACCTTCCCCATATTGACGAGCTGGAGACTGCACGCTATCCACCGCCCCATCGCCATCATCATCCACCAGGGCCAGGTTGATCTCATCGCTGCCGTCAGACCACATTCCCTCTAGGAACCAGGCCGGATTGAGCATCCAATCGATGGTCACCGGGCCAAAGTGCAAGCCAGCACCCAGCAGAAACTCGGTCAGGGTTTCGTTGTCCTTGCCCTTAGCCACGCCGTCGGCGTCATGATACTGGTCATTGAGAATCACGGACTGCCGACCGGCGAAGCGCAACGAGAACCAGCTGGCCACCCTGGCGTCCACCGAGGCCGCGACGAAAGGAGCTACCAGCGTGAGGCTATCCTGGATAGTCTCGTCGGCGGTGTTGATGCCTTCGGACAGCTTCTCTGTCATCAAGGCGATGCCGACCCCGGGATAGATGAAAACGTTCTCAAGAGGCTGGATGCGCAAATCGGTGCCGGCGACCACATGAAAGCTGGAGAATTCATTCTTGACGCCGTTGGCCTGGTTCCAGGTCACGCCGCCGCCCTCCATGCCAAGATTGATATAGGGAACGATCCGTTCGCCGCCAGGGGTAGCGAAGATACCCCGACCGTACAGGTCGAAGCCAAAGGCACTGTCAGACTTGAAACGCGTAACCACTGAATTGGCTGCACCGGGGACATACTTCTCGTCATCGAATGAACCAGTCCAGAAACGCAGACTGAGGTCGAAGTTATTCTTCGCATCGATGTCATAGCCAAAGCCCAGGCTTCCTTCAAAGATAGTGCCGCCCTTCTTCTCGTGACTCGTCTCGGGTGTTTCAACGGAGTACTGGTCCCCCCAAATTGAAAGCAGGACGCCGAGGCGAGCCGCGCCGAATCGTTGGCCGAAAACGACTGAGCCTTTGTGATCGGCATTGTTGATTGCCTGGCCACCGGCCTGGTCGGCTGCCGAGGCATCAACCCCCATGGTGACCCACTTGCCCTTCTGCTCAAAGGCCCGGCCTAGCAGATTCCCTGATAGACTGCGGGAGAGACTGGAGCCGTAGAATCCCAGCACCGTGTTCTCACCAAACGCGTAGTGAACGCCAAAGCCAACGTTGTAGGGGACGTTGGCACCGCTGGCATCACTGGCGGCATAGATGGGGGAGAGTCCCGCATCAACATAGATAACGTTGGGGAAGAGCACCAGAGTGGCCGGAAAGAAGAGGGCATTGGTTTCGTCTTCCACCGTCCACGCCTTTTCCTTGCCGCCCATGGATTGGATGCGAGTGTCAGTGGCGAGGGCCACCCCGGAGATCAGGCACAAAGCCGCCGCGAGAACGAGAATCTGTTTCATTGGTACTCCTCCATGAAGAAGTGCTGCCACGGGTGCGTTCCCTTGTTAAAATGGAATATCACGGAACTGTCGAACGGTCAATCAACTGACGGAGAACGCAGGCGTTCTCCCAGACCAATGGCTGCCAGCCGCCAAGCCATGCACGG
>CALGBT010000378.1 GCA_937884235.1 uncultured Pseudomonadota bacterium | reverse complement strand
TTTCCGTCGCCGTCGGCATCGACGACTCGGGGGTCATCAGCAGAGGTCGGCATTTCGTCGTTCATGTCATCGGTTAGCACTGCTCCGTGCACCTCCGCGTGCATAGGAATATTCAGCACCGGCGGGTCCACCGAGAGATCAATGGTACCCGGCTTCTGGTAAGTGACGATGGAATCGACAAATGGCTCTGGGATGAGCATCTTCACGAACTCACTGTCACTTTCAAGGGCCAACTGGCAGGCATCCTGCTCAACGGCGATAGAGCCATCATCGACCTGCTCAATTTCCCATCTGACCAGAGCAATAGAGAGTGTGCCAACGTTGCCAATTACTGGTGCGTTGGCGATGGTGGACACGACTTGCAGCGATGCCCAGGAACCACTGATGTTCTTTGTGGAATAGCTGTCGTCAGGCACCACTTCAAGGCCCATTGCCACCTCCGATCCCTCGTTGAGGTCAGCACTGGTTTCAAAAGCATCCGGGTATTGCGTGTCGCCGTTGCTCCCGCTGGCGCAACCAACAACCAGAGCAGCAATGACCAGGAGTGTCTTTTGCGCCGTCACGGCAGAACCTCTGCATGGGGGTTTCATTAGAAGGAGCTCATGCAAAAGAGCGCGGTTCCTATGAGCCAACCGGAGTGGTCGTAACCTGGATAACCTGGATTGTTGGTCTGCAAGCCTTGCGCTGCTGCAACCGGGTCTCCGGAGTTGATGTCCACGGCATTGTCGGCAAACTCATCGAAGACCGGGGTTGAGGCGGACAGGTTCTTGGTCTGGGAACGAGGCAGCAGGTAGTGTAATTGCGTACTGATGCCAACCTGAAACTCCTGGCCGCCGAGCTTGACCGGCAGCTGCCAGCCCATGGCGCCGGTTAGCCGATGGTTGTCGACGTAGTTGTCGCGCCCGTCCTGGTTGGGAACCGGGGTCGGGACAAAGCCTAACTCCAGTCCCACGGCATGGCGACCAAGTTGGAGAGTGCCGCCGAGATTGCCTGAGAGCGTGTCGCTCCAGGAATCCTCGGGTCGTTCACCATGCCGATTTCGGTACTGAGACCAGCGTGCGTAGCGGGCCCAGGATGCCAGCGTGATACCGACGCCGCTGGCAACGGTATGCTCCCAACTGGCCCCCAGCATGAGGCGCAAAGGCTCGTAGCCGTAGGTGAAGGAGAAGACCTGAGAAAGCGATTCCTGCCCCTCTTCGTAAGGGTAGTTCCACATCTGCAAAGAGGATTCACCGCCGACATCGGACTGATATGGCAGATGGACTGAGGCCGAAATCAGCAAATCCGATAGCGGCTCCACGGCCACACTGAAATGTGGTACGAAGGCCACATCAATGCCGAGCTCGGCGTTGATTTCTGCCGTCTCCTGGTAAGTTGCGTCAGCTACGTAGACTTCTGAGCGAACGGTCCCGCGGGTGGTCATGGTGAGCCCCGCCCCAATGCCCAACCACTTCCAGGGTTGCCCGGCAAGGGC
>CALGBT010000377.1 GCA_937884235.1 uncultured Pseudomonadota bacterium | reverse complement strand
GACGATTCCCACTCGTCCAGCTTCGGCCAAAGTCTCAGGGTCGAGGAGGGAGAGGTAGCGCTCATGCAGGTGGGCAACCACCAGACGGCTGCCGTCGGTGTTGGTCGCCAGAGCCCGGGGCGAACCGCCGATGACGATGCTCTCAGGTTCACCCGGCATCCCGGACTCGTCCAGGGGGAAACGGAGCAACTCTCCAGTTGCCGGTATCGTCGCCAGCAAGTCCGTGCCAGCGGAGGTGACCAGGAGTCTGCCGGGAACCACGCTGAGGTCGATTTCTGTCCACTCACGCGTCGCCGGTTCCAGGACGATGAGCCTGGGACCCGCAGTGTCAAGTGCGTAGGCTAGGGCGGAGGAGGGGTGGACAACCAGTTCCGACAAGTAGCCGCCAATGTGCAGGCGGGTGTAACCGGGAATGGTCCGGTCCGTATCCAGGGCATCGCCGTCCGAGAGGTCGAGGAAGCCGATATCCCCCGTGGGGCCATTGGCGACCACGGCGAGCAGCCGCTGGTCAGCGCCCTCGCCAGCCTTACACTCGGTCAGGGCCACCGGGTCATAGATGCCGTCGGTCCCCCGACTCTGGCAAATGACGCCAAAGGCCGTGGGGTAAGAGAGGGAGAAGAGACTGACTGAGGTCGGGTCGGCACATGCAGGCATGAGCCCGAGGAGGGGCAGAAGAAGCGGGAGCGCCCGCATCAATGAGCTGTGCGCACCTTGCCTCATCAGTGAATCTCCGCAATGTGGGTATGGTAGAAAGGACTTGCCGGGTCGATGTCGATGATGGAGATGGTGTGGTCCAGGAAGTTGGTCACGTAGGCGCGCTTCAGGGTATCGCTGAAGAGGGTGCTGACGTGATAGGGACCGGCACCTACTTTGATCACGGCAATAGGCGTGGCCGTGGCCACATCAATGGCCCAGAGCGTATCGTCGCTGTAACACGGGACGTAGGCCACTTCGCCACCATTGGCCCCGGAATCTGCGACTTCGACGATGCCCGGCTTGGCCCCGACAGGCACACTGGTCACCACTGCCTGTGGCAATTCCGGCACCGCATCTGCACCGTCAATGAAGAGCAATGCTGCGGGAGTCCGGTAGGTAACCAGCACCCGTTGACCGCCGTCGGCAAAGGCAATGCCGCGACCGTATTCGACTGACGAGAACGGGGCGGGCAGGGTTACACTGGAGAGTTTCTCCAGGACTGCCCCCGAGGACCCCTCGCTCACCTGGAAACGATAGAGTAGCGGGAACTGCTTGTTGGTCAGGTAGATGATGCGTGTGGCCGGGTCCACCGCCGCTGAGTGGAGTCCAGAGGCCAGGGAGACACGGTCGACCAATACGGGAGCCTCAGGCACCTCCGAGTCGGAGAGCTCGAGGAGCGAGAGCTCTCCGCCTTTCATGGCTGCCACTACCAGGCGGTCCGGAATCTCGTCGTTGCCGGGCAAAAAACCGAGTCCATACGGGTCTGCCCCCAGACTGAAGGCCTCGGACTCGCCGTTAACCTCCAGAATCCCCTCAGTCATGACGTGGGAGCCACCACAGCTACCAGGATCGTCGGCATCATCGCTGCAAACGAAAGTCAGGTCATCCCCTGACCCCTCGATGTTGAACCAGGTCAGCGAGTTGTCCCCACGCACGGCGAGGAACCCGAAGCGTTGGTCGCTCTGGCTTGAGTCGGCCAGGAGAAAGGCCCCAGGAAATGAGCCGAAGGTCGCGGCACCACTGGACAGCTGGTTGGTGGTGAGGTCGAAAGCCACCATTGAGGCGGCCCGATAGGCCAGGTCGAAATTGGAGTTCACCACGTAGAGTCGCCCGGTCGCCTCGTCCACCGCAGTGGCCAGAGGGTAATGCAGGCCATCGGTCAACGGCGGGCGCCCCTGGAATTCTTCAGCACAGCCCAGAAACGTGAAGAGAATCAATACCGTCGTGGCTAGGGTGCGCACCAAATGAAATCCTCCTGACATTCGGGCGCATTATAAAGAAGCCGTGCGAAAATACAAGCTACTCCGCGCGACGCACGGACACGAGGGTGACTGGGGTTTTGGGCACGTCCTGTCGGAAGGGTCCGCCCGAGCTGGTCTCCACTGCACCGATCTTGTCAACCACGTCCATTCCTTCGATGACGCGGCCAAAAGCACAGTACCCCCAGCCCGCCCGGGTTTCCTCAGTGAAGTCCAGCATGCTGTTGTCTCGCAAGTTGACGTAGAACTGAGACGATGCGCTATTGCGCTGTGCGGTGCGAGCCATGGCAATGGTGCCGCGCACATTGGGCAGCCCCGTGGCAGCCTCGTTCTCAATGGGCTCCCGGGTCAGTCGGCGACCATAGTCAGGATCAAATCCGCCGGCCTGGATCACGAAGCCCTGGATTACCCGGTGAAAGATGGCCCCGGTGTAAAAGGAGTCGTCGACGTAGCGCAAGAAGTTGGCCACGGTGATGGGCGTCTTCTGGGGGTAGAGTTCCACCTTGAAGGTACCCATGGACGTCTCGATGATCACCACCGGGTTGCCTTCCTTCTCTCCAGCCGGCTTGACCTCCCCGGCAGGATCCGCGGCGGGAATACCTTCGGCTGGTTTCTCCTCAGCTGGTTTCTCCTCAGCTGGTTTCTCCTCAGCTGGTTTTTCCTCAGCTGGTTTCTCCTCAGCTGGTTTCTCCTCAGCAGGCGTCTCCACCGCAGGTTTCTCCTCAGCAGGTTTCTCCACTGCAGGCTCTTCCATGGCCGATTGCGCTGCCGCAGGCTGCTCTGCCGCAACCTTCTGCGCCGCAGCTTTGCCCTCAGTCTTCTCGCCCGCGATCTGCTGGCAACCTAATGCCAGACCCACCGCAACTATCATCGTTACCCAGAATCTTGTCTTCATCTCGTAACCTCAGTGGCTCGGTTAACCCAACACAGCAACACCAAAGCATCTACCACACCACCCCCCCCCATGGCAACGAGTCTGCCACTGTGGGCGCATCCGTGATGTGATCCTGCCTCCCCTTTCGCACCGGTCATCCCGCGGCCGGCCGACGGCCGGCGAGGGATCCCCGGGCACCACCCGGTCTCTTCTACGGCACTGCCAAG
>CALGBT010000376.1 GCA_937884235.1 uncultured Pseudomonadota bacterium | reverse complement strand
CAAGGGGGGCGTACCAGACTTCGGCACCGTAAGTGTGATCCTGGAGTTCGTCGACGAGTTCAGTTGCTTCCAGCAGAAAACGGTAGTCGAGGACGAGCCGCAGTCTATCCATGGGACGAATGACCGCACCGGCGGAAGCAACCCAGTCCTCGAGCAGACCTTGGTCGGCCTCAAAGAAGTGGACCGAACGGCCGCCAAAGGCAAAGAGGTCGAACCAGGGGGCCGGGGCCAGCGGACGGATCTCAAGGAAGGCTCCATCAATGACGATGGGGAGACCGAATTCAACGGCCTGCCGCCCGATGCGGGCAAGGCGAAACGCCCCCGCTGAATGGTATTCGCCGTAGAGAGAGAAGACATCCATCCAGAGCGAAGAATCGAGGTCATAGGAACTGGCAAATGCCGACGGCGTTCCCTTGGCGGGCTGCCCATCAACGTCGAACCAGGCACCTGCTGAGAGGTAGCCCCTGAAGTGGGCCGAGGCATCTCTGATGCCGCCACTGACGAGCAGACGTACGTCGTGGTCCGATTCCCTGTCGGAGTACAGATTCGGGTTGCCGTAGCTGGAAGCGAAACGGCCGCGATACTCTTCTTGGATTTGGAACCAGAAGAGTTTCTCTCCCTCGCCTGCACGTCCCGCAAGCGGTGCGCTGAGAAGAGCTAGGAGGGCCAACCAGAAGGTGGCCCGCGTGGCGTTAAATCCCATGGCGATTACTCCCCCGTGCGACGATAGTTCAACATGCTGCAAGCGAGTCGTAGACTAGCACCGTGTCCGCCGCAGTGTCAACCGATTGACCCGCGCCCGCGCACTATGTTACGCGTGCTGTCGCACCTACCGGCCCACGCCAAGGAGGAGAGGATGTCACGCCACCTATTGCTCGACTGTACCCCCCAGATAGATGAGACCGCCTTTGTGGCCCCCGGGGCGGTGCTCCTTGGAGATGTTCGCCTCCTCGCCGATGCCAGCGTCTGGTTTAACTGCGTCCTCCGGGGCGACGTTAACTACATTCAAATCGGAAAGCGCAGCAATATTCAGGACCTGGCGGTTTGTCATGGTCTCTATGAAACCAATCCTGTGCTGATCGGCGATGACGTGACGGTGGGGCATAGTGCGATCGTTCACGGTTGCGTCATTGAGGACCGGTGCCTGATTGGGATGGGGGCCAAGGTGCTTTCGGGGGCAGTGGTCGGAGCGGAATCTATTGTTGCTGCTGGAGCGGTCGTGCGTGAAGGTCAGCGAATTCCGCCTCGGAGTCTCGTGGTAGGCTTGCCGGCCAAGGTCATCAGGACCATTGGCGAGGCTGAAGTGAAGCTGATCATGGACTATGGGCGGAACTACCTCGAGTACAAGGACGTCTATCTCTCACGGGCCGCTGAAGATGGCGGAGGTTGGAGTCCCATCACAGTTTGACCGGTGCCGCCTGCACGCGCCTCTCGCCGACCAGGAAGTTGCGGCCCCCCAGGTGATGCAGCGTCGGGTAGACCTCGACATTCCAGGTGTGGTCATCGAGGAGCACACCGGCCCTGCTCGAAGCTGCCACGGCCCGCCCCATGACTACCGAGTTGTCGCCCGCTTCGGAACTCGGAATGAGCTTGCACTCCAGCCACGCCGCACATTGGCTCACCAGGGGCAGCGATGGCAGTTGTTGCCCGAGGTGGTAGGGGATGCGCCGTGCGTCGAATTTGTCTACCCGGTGGCCACTGGCGGTGCCGGCATAGAGCACGAGGTCGGTGAGATCGGCAGTGGGAACATTGATGCCGAAGTACCCGGTCTTCATGATGTTCTGGTAGGTCTTGTGCCCTTTGCCGATGGCCAGGGCGAAGGTGGGCGGTTCCTTGGCGCAGGGGCAGCACCAAGCGATGGCGCTCACGTCGGGCCGCATGCCATCCGTGGTGGAGACCAGTACCAGCGGGCCAAATCCTAGTAGCCGGTAAGCCCACTCCAGGTCGACGGCAATAATCTCAGTGTCAGTTGGCATCTTTGACTCCCGTAGTTGTGGTGGCTGGAATTGTAGTGTCTGAGCCTCTTTGTGTCCAGCCATTGCAAAGCCCTGCGACCTCGCCTAATATACGTGGAACAAACGCCTGACGGCTGACCGGAGAGGATCATGGAACGCAAACGGATACTGGAAATTGGCCTGCAGATGGAGAAGAGCGCACAGGAATATTACCTGTCGGCGGTAGACAAGGTCTCTGACCGTGGCACCAAGCAGATGCTGAAGGAGCTGGTGGAGCAGGAGGCCATTCATGTGCAGATGTTCGAGGACGCATTGGCGGGCAAGGAGGTTGCTTTCGGCAAAGATCTGCCAGACTTGGGTGAGGATCTGAAGCTGGGGGAAACCATGGATGCCGCCAAGGTCCGGGGAGATAGTGACCCCGGAGATATTCTTGTGGTTGCCATTAAAGCTGAGATGCGCGCCATTCAATTCTATTCCGAGTCGGCCAAAGCCTTTGCGGGATCTGATACCGAGCAGATGCTGTTGGCTCTGGTGAAAGAAGAGCAGGTCCACAAGGCTCGGCTTGAGCGCCTGTACGACGATGAGTTCCTCCGTTAGAACCAGGCCTGGCGCCTCGTTGTCTTGAGGGCACGCTACCAAAGGAGTTGTGCACATGGAGATGACCGTTTTCATAGTGCTGGCATTCTTGTCGGTGGTCAGTGCCGTGCTGACGATTCTGTGGCGCGACCCTGTTTGGTCAGCCTTCAGTCTGGTCGTGTGCTTGTTGGGGCAGGCTGGGCTATATGTGACCCTTGCGGCGAACTTCCTGGCCGCCATGCAGATTCTTGTTTACGCCGCAGCCGTGATTGTACTCTTCGTTGTGGTCGTCAAGTTGCTGGGCTTTCCCACGGATTCTGCTGCATCGCACCATGTCAAGTTTGTCCCCTACGCTGGCGGGCTGGTCGTACTCCTGCTGGTGGGCAAGTTCACCAAAGTGCTCATGGCGGGCCAGCCCGGTCTCACTTCCACGTCCGCAACCATCGGTGACGACTTCGGTTCCACGGCAACAGTCGGTGATCTTCTGGTGCAGCAATTTCTGCTTCCCTTTGAGCTCATCTCGCTGCTGCTTCTGGTGGCGATGGTGGGGGCCGCGGTGATTGTTCGCCGCGGCTTCTGGAGGGAGACTCCATGATTGGTGAGGTTCCGCTCTACTACTACCTGCTGCTTTCCTTCCTTCTCTTTGCTACGGGAATGCTGGGGATGCTGGTTCGGCGCAACGTTCTCATCATGCTGATGGCCATGCAGTTGATGCTGGGGGGGGCGAATCTGGCCCTCATGGCCTATGCCCGTTTCCGGGGTGATGAGGCGGGACAGGTTATGGCCTTCTTCGTCATCGTGCTGGCAGCTGCAGAGGGGGCAGTCGGGCTGGCCCTGGTGATTGCCGTCTACCGTCACTTCAAGACGCTTTACATTGACCGATTCAACACGCTCAAGGGGTAGTGCCATGGAGAGCAAGGTCTTTGCCGCGATCCCCTGGGTCGTCTTCCTTCCCGGTGCCGGAGCACTGCTGGCCGCTATTTTTGCCAGAGCCTGGGGGGGGAGGTTCGCAGTGGCGGTGACCACTGCGGCGATTGTTTCATCGCTGGGGGCTTCGCTCTACAGCCTGTGGTTTCTCTTTGGGGAGACGGACCCGGCGGTGGTGTACTTCTACGACCTCTATTCGTTTGTGCAGACGCGCTTTCTGGACATCCGTGTGGCATTTCAATTTGACCGCCTCTCCGGGCTCGCGGTGCTGGGGGTGACCGGGGCAGGTTCTGTGGTTCACTTCATCTCCCTTCGCCGTCGGCGCGGCGCTCCGGGCGCGGCGCGATATTTCGCCTGCCTGAACCTCTTTGCCTTCTCCCTGCTCTTGCTTGTGCTGGGGCGGAACCTCCTGGTCATGTTTGCCGGCTGGGGGGGCGTCGGTCTCAGCTCGTACCTGCTCATGGCCACTGAAACTGAGGAAATGAGCCGGGCCAGAGCTGCCCAGTGGGCCTTTATCATTGGTCGGATCGGTGATTTCGCCTTCCTCATCGCGTTCATGCTGCTGGTAGTCTACAATCAGGGCAGCATCGATCTGGCGTCGCTGCAAGAGTGGGCGGGCAGTGGTGTCGCACCGGTGCTTAACCCAACCAACATGAATGCTATCTGCCTGCTGTTTATCCTCGGGACCGCTGGCAAGCTAGCGCAAGTGCCGTTCTGTGTTCCCGCACTGGCCTCAGCGGAGGGGCGGTGGTGGGGCGGCGGGGTGGTTCATGCTGCGGCGCTCATATTCGCGGGCATCTACCCCGTGACAAGGCTCTCGTTTCTCTTTGACCACGCACCTTGGGCACGGACGGCTGCTGTTGTCCTGGCTGGTCTATTTCTGCTGTGGTTGGTCTATCGCATCTGGTTGCGCGGGCCGGTAGCACGGTTTGCCGGAGTTCTGCGGCGGGCCCCGGGCGGGCCGGCTGCTGGGAAGACGGCAGACGGAGTTGTCGGTACGCGTATGGGACGCACTTTGCGGCGAGTAGCCAGGTTTTGTAACCGCGCGGTGGATGCCGTACTCATCGACTTATTTGTAGTGCAGGGGCCGGCGCGGGGTGTGCGGCTGCTGGGGTTCATTCCCCGGGCCTTGCACAACGGTGACGTGCAAGGATACATGCTGGCCGCAGTTGTTGGGCTGGCCTGTCTCTGGATTGTGCTGTAGGGGGGGGGGATATGGAACTACCGATTCTCTCGATTATTACCTTCCTGCCCCTCCTCGGAATTCCTCTGCTGGCGCTGTTGCCCCAGCGGTGGCCAGGGGCGGCTCGGAGCGTGACTCTGGGAGTCATGGTTTTGACCTTTGGTGCTGCGCTCTACCTCTTTGGCCACTTCGATGGCGAGATTGCCCAGTTTCAGTTTGTGGAGGATCAGGAGTGGATCTTCGCCGCCATTCATTTCAAGCTGGGTGTGGATGGAATCAGTCTTCTGCTGGTGATGCTAACGGCTTTTCTTGCGCCCCTTGCGGCGCTGGCTGTGGTACCTGCAAGCGGGCAGCGAGTTGGAGAATTCTGCATTGCGCTGCTGGCTCTTGAGACAGCAATGCTTGGCACCTTGCTGGCGTTGGACCTCTTTCTGTTCTACTTCTTCTGGGAGTTGATGCTCATCCCCACCTATCTGATTATTGGCGTATGGGGGGGACCCAGGCGTCTCTTTGCCACCTTCAAGTTCGTGCTCTATTCCATGGTGGGAAGCGCGCTTATGTTGGTGGCGCTGTTCTATCTCTACTTCAAAACCGGGGGGACCTCCTTTGATTACCATTTCCTGGCCACGTCGTTGACCCGAGAGGGGATGCTGGGGGCGCTGTCGGTCAAGGAGCAGGTGGTGCTCTTCGCCGCCTTTGGTCTTGCCTTTGCGGTGAAGATTCCCTTCTTCCCGTTCCATACATGGTTGCCGGATGCTTGCGTGGAATCCCCCACAGCCGGCACGGTGCTACTGGCAGGGGTGCTGCTGAAGATAGGGGGCTATGGTTTCCTTCGCTTTGCCATTCCCTTCTTCCCTGATGCTGCTGCCCTGTACTCGGGGCCGCTCATGGGTTTGGCCGTCGTCGGCATTATCTATGGTGCGCTGGTTGCGTATGTACAGCAGGACATGAAGAGGTTGGTGGCGTATGCATCAGTCTCACAAATGGGTCTGATCATGCTGGGGATTCTCGTTTTGACGCGGGAAGCTCTGGCCGGCTCCTTGTTGCAGATGGTGAACCACGGCTTGACCTCGGCCGCGCTGGTTCTGTGCATTGGATTTCTCTACGAGCGTCGTGGGACTAGAATGATGGCGGACTTTGGTGGCCTCGCAAAGGTGATGCCGGTATGCGCCGCGGTCTTCGTCCTGGCCGCACTGGGCGCCATCGGTCTGCCCGGCACCGGCG
>CALGBT010000375.1 GCA_937884235.1 uncultured Pseudomonadota bacterium | reverse complement strand
AGCACTCGTAGTTGATACACTGGAAGACTTTGCATGGTTCAGGCGTCGTGCAGGCCTCATCAGAGGAACAGCAATCGAGTTCTTCGTTGGCAAGGTCGACTTCGTGCACGCACTCATTGCTGTCGGAGCAGGAATCTATCGTGCATGGGAGGCCGTCGTCGCACTGGATGGCATCGGTGCAGCAGTTACCGATGGTGACATGCTTGCATGAGTTGGCCGGGCAGCTGTCCTTCGTGCAGAAATCGTCATCGTCGCAGTCCGCAGCAGTCAGGCAGCAGTCCTCAACGTCATCGACCTCACACAGGTTGGTTGCCGTATTGCATGTTTCCGTGGTGCAGACATCGTCGTCGTCGCAATCCTTGGCGGCAGTGCAACAAAGGTCGATCACCGTGAAAATGCATTTTTCCTGAGCGAGGTCACACACGTCCGTCGTACATTTGTTGCCGTCATTGCAGTTGGTGTTGTTCTCGCTGCAGTCATACTGCGTGTATACGCAATACTTCTTGGACGAGCAGGAGTCTGTCGTGTAGGGATTCCCGTCATCGCACTGAAGGTCCGTGAAGCAACATGACGGGTCCTGATCCGGCACCAGACTGGAGACGCAGACGTTGGTGTCAGTATTGCAGTACTCTGTGGTGCAGTCGATGCTGTCCTCGCAGTCGGAGTCGGTCTGGCAGCAGTTGGGCAGAGTGTAGTCGGGCCCGTGACGGCAATCATAGTTGATGCAGACGTCGATGTTGCAGGGGTTGTCGTCAGCGCATTGGCTGTCCTTTGTGCAGCATTCGTCGGCGGATTGTGCGGTGTTGACACACACATTGTCCACACAGGTGTCGGTGGTGCAGAAGTCCTCGTCATCGCAGCTCTCTGCCTTAGTGCAGCACTTGGGGATAGGCACGTAACTGATCTTATGCTTCGCCGTGCAAGTATCGGTGGTACAAATGTCGCCATCGTCGGGCACGTCGTTCACGTCATCGCACCAGAGAGGGTCAGGTGTATGCACGCAATTGTTGGCCACACAGTAGTCGATGGTGGAGTCGACGCCGTCATCCCAGGCTCCGCCGGTTTGGCAATCGAGGTGCTTGGTGCAGCAGTCCTGAGTTTCATTGGCGGTGTAGGCGCACTGATTGGAACCATCGCAGGCATCATCGGTGCAGGGGTTTGAGTCATCGCATTCCGTATCGTCGTTGCAGCAGAGGGGGTCCCATACCTTGCCATGACGACACTCATATGCTTGACACTTGTCAACGGTACAAACGTCGTCATCGTCGCATGCTGGGGAGGGGTCCTTTTCGCAGCATGGGGGCTCTGAGACGATAGCGGTGCTGGTGCAGTACATCCCTGCGAGGTTGCAGGTATCCGTGGTGCAGTGCAAGTCATCATCACACTGAGCGTCAGGGTCTGCGGACTGGGGGTCGCAGCACTTGCCGTTGTCAGTGTAAAGCCACTCGTTGGAGCACTTGCCTGTCGCCAGGATGCAAGTGTCGGTGGTACAGGCGTTGTCATCGGCGCAGTGCTCATCCACCAGGCAGATGGTGCATGTGGAGTTGTCGGCGTTGCAATACTCCCACTCGCCCACGCCGGCGGTCTCTTCGTCGCAATCGCAATCGAATTTCGACACACAGCAGTCGGGCTTGCTGAGGTCGAGACCGTAGGCGCACTGGTAACCGTCCTTGGAGTAGACGCAGGCATCCACGGAGCACGGGTTGTTATCCGCACAGTCCTCGTCGCTGAAACCGTCGCAGTCCATTCTGACCTTGACGCCGACGGAATCGGTGGCTTCGCAATTGACCAGCGGGGAACCATTGAGGGCCAGGCGGCAGGTCACGTTATGGATACCGAGGCCGACATCAGGCACCAGGAAGACCTCGGTCTCGGTGGAGCCTGCCTCTTCGCCATCCAGGTAGCAGATGACCGATTTGCCGGCCGCCGGATAGGGCGCCCAGTTGGTCGCGGCGATGGTGATGGTCACCGGCGTAACTGGCGTGCCAAGCTCGAAGTAAGTGAGATTTGCCGGGTCGATGATCGTAATGGTGGGGCCACCAGCTGCCGGGAGCAATGCATGCCCCGGGCCCACATCCAACACGTCCATGATGCTGTCCAACGCATCGTAGCCGTAGTAGCCGGCATTACGACTGTCGGTACACGAATGACCCGCCAGGCTCGATACGACGAGCATAGCAAAAACAAAACGCCACGTTGCCCCAGTTCTCATGTGACCTCCTGCAAAACTGCACATCTTCGGCGCAGAATGCGCCTGACGCACCACCGATATCGTCCCCAATCCACAGCGCGCAGATCGGTTCATTCCCTTCTCGATTGTTTCGTGAATCCCTGCGTTGCGCTTCTTCACTAGCAGCACCCCTTGACGGCGGCGAACTCCATTAGCATATCAGAACGACATGGGGCGCACCATTGCACAAGAAGCCCCGTGGCACACCATGCAGAACCCGTGCCACCCGCGGACATCCTCGCCAGCCCCTCTCGCCCAGCCGAGAAACCTTCATCATTCTGGGCACTTCAACCGCAGCTACAAAGTCTACCCCAAGGAGTCGCGACGAAACGGATGCCGGCTTTCGCAGAAGCACTGACAAAAAACGGCACCACGCAACGCCATTGGGACACCTCCACAGCGGGGGTCAGTCTACATCACCTCACGTGCGCGAACAAGAGAATGCTGCCCGGGGCCAGCGATAACGCGGCAGCCCTGCCGTAGGGGTCGAGGGTGAGGGTGGCTCCGGCCGGCCGAAACCGGGAGATATGAAAACATTGCACAGGGCGCAACTTTTGTTGGGTTTGTGGGGGTTCAGCCGGCCAGAAGGTCACCGAGAGTCGACGACAGGCTAATGCGCCACCCTGTCACACCGCACCCGACGCACCCCCCCTAGAAGCAGGGCACAGAGGGTCAGCAGAAGGGCAATGCCACCCAGAGAGCGGGGGCGTGGCGAGGTCATTCTGCAGCCACAATTCTCCCCTGGTACGCCAAATCCTTCGCCGCCGAATTCGACCACGACAGCCTCGGGTGAGAAGGCATCCTCTGCGCCTTCTACCGTGCCCGAGGGGCACCCTACAGCGTACCACTCATCGTCGCAGCAGAAGCCATAATTGACTGTATTGTTGCCGCAGATGCAGCCACTGGGATTGGTCACGTAAACACCCTGCGGACAGGCATCGCAGCTGCTGCAAATCACGTAGATACGCGGGCCTGCCAAGTTGTCACCCTCCACCGCTTCTTCCACTACATTGGCAGAATCAATTAGGACATAGGCGCGGTACTCGCCGTCCGCCAGGCCTTCGACGTCGACGGGCCACTGCACGACCTCGTCAACTTCCATATCGACGACCTCGTAGCTGAGGTCTCCCAGATCGCCCATGATGGGCTGCCCCACCTGGTCGGTGAAAAGTTGGATGTGGAATGGCGTGGTCACTGGTTTGACGCCAGTATTGCGGATCTCGACCAGAAAGTGGGCCGTATTGCCCGTCGGCTTGACGACGAAGTTCTCGATGGTGAGATTGGGCAGGCCATCGATGTACTCGGGCACCTCTACATCGAGGCAGAAGGTGTTATTCGACTCAACGGTTTCGTGGATCTCGTTGGTGATATCGAGGACCACGCAGGTGTGATAAATGCCCTGGGGAATGCCATCGGGAGGGTCCCAGTTGAACGGTATCTGTCGGACATCACCGGGATGAAGGACCTCTTCAAAGCGCTCGTAAAGGCCCTTATGCTTGCCGGCATCCTGCCACGTTGGCGGTTCGTCTACGTCCCAGAAGATATCGACATCAAACCCATCCACCTCCTCAGTACCGGCATTTTCCACCCAGATGGTGTAGGGGACATCGAAGCCCTTGTCCTCATGCAACTCCCAGCTGCCATCCTTGACCAGAAGGTCGGGCCCAGAGACATCGATGAGCATGTCGTCAGTTTCCCGATTGTTCTTCTCGTTCATCTCTAGAATCTCGTCGTCGCAATCCAGCAAGACCCAGGACTCGTAGAAGCCGTTAGGCAATGGCGGAGAGCCATAGCCGAAATTGGCCTCGGCACCTTTCTCGAAGCCGGAGACGTGATTCAGAACCCAACCCTCGCCGGCGTTAACGTCGGGGCAGGTTTTGATGTCCGGCCCGCCCGGCTTGTTGAACCAGATCCCGATCTTGAAGTTCTCCCCCGGCAAAATGTCAACGGTGCCGTTGTTGGCCATGACGCCTGTGAAGTAGGGCGTTCCGCCTGCCAGATCGGCGGTGTAGCTGAGAACCTCCAGGTCAGGATTGTTGGCCGCCTCAACACACAGAAAAGAAGTGCTGTCATTCGCTAGTTCGAAGTTGTTACCGTAGTCCGGCTCTTCCACCTCGTTGAAAACGTTGGCTACGCAGGCCCCCTGGTGCAGGGCTGCCGGGCAGTCAACGTCGGCCTTCACAGTGACCTTCTGCTGCGGCTCCAGGCCGGCGGGGACGAGGGCGAAGCCTTGCCCGAGTTGGTTGACATGGGCGTCAAAGTCGTCCCCCAGCTTGTCCAGGAAGAACTCCACGTTGACGGCCTTCTCCGACGGGGCACTACCGACATTGACAATGTCTGCTGAGAACTCCATCTTGGAGGCATCAAAGAGAGATGGTTCTACCAGGCAATTCGATAGGGCCAGGTCAGCTTCGCCCTCCACCGCGTGCACCTCGAACTCCGCACACGCAACGTTATTGCTTTCGTCGTCCTCGGCGCAGAAATTGAAAACCGAGTCGACGTAGAAGAGATAGCGATAGGGCAGCACGTTGGGGAAGACATCTTCGGTCTCAGTCAGGACATAGGGTTCACCGCCCGGCTGTAACTCAGGGATGGCGTCGGGGTCCCAGGCCGTGCCCTCGCCACAGTCACTGGAGGGTATGCAGGAGGAGCAGGTGGCCAGGGGCCAGAAGTCAGCGTAGAACCCTCCCGAGCAGGCTTCGTCGCCGATGTTGGCGATGCTGATGTAATAAGTCACCGGGACCGTGCCTGAATCCTCGTCAAAGCTCCCCTTGACCAACTCGACACTCACCACCAGATCGGGCCCGGCCAGTGCCAGAGGCGCAATGAGCAGGAGAGAGAGGGACAATAGGATACGGCCTGCAATACTCATGATTCGCTCCTTCAAAAACCGTCGGTAAGAACCAACCCCATGCAGTATATCCCGAGCCCGGGGAGCGGACAAGTTTCGCTCCTAGGTTATGCAAGGGCAGTGCCGACATGCGAGACGGGGCAAAAAGGCTTTCGCTTTTTTTACTTCCATACACCAGTTCGTTACTTCTTTACACTCGCACCCATTTCCGCTACCCTCCAATGTCGCGATGGAGATTCAGATACGTAAGGAGGCTTGTAATGGACCTGCGAAAGGGATTTTGGATGTGGTTGTTACCGCTGTTCGTTCTCACCGCGTGCTTCGGGGAGCCTGAGGAAGCGGCAGAGAACCCGCTTGTTCCCCAGGTGGTGGGGCTGTCGCAGACTGATCTGGCGGTGGGGCAGACGGTCTACGTTGCGGGAAAGAACTTCCTCGCCGACGAACAGGGCCGGACCGAGCTGGTTTTCAAGGGCTTCTTCCTGCGCGATGACGGTGTCAGCGAAGATGCTGAGTTCGCCATTGCCCCGCTCTTCGACGGCGAGTTTCTTGAAGCTGGATACTTGGGGGACATGCCCGTTGAGGAAGGGACCACCATCTTGCGCTGGTCCCGTTTCGGCCCCTACGAAGTTCCCTTCTCTGCCGACGGGAATCAAACTGGCGTCTTCAAGGGGACTCTGGTCGCGCGCAACCTGATGAATGACGGCACCACGGTATTTGAATCGGACCCTACGAATATCACCATCGCAGTGAATCCTTCCATCATCATTCGCCGCCTTGAACCATTCGTGGGCTTCCAGGACAATGGCGCTCCCATCTATGCCAACTGCGGCGCCCCGGCACTGCGTGCCCTGCACAAGTTGCCTTACATCCTGGAAGTTGAGGCGGTTGGATTCAAGCCGGCCTATTTCAACTACGAGTTCACCGGTATCAACGGCAGCAACAAGGAGGTGGTCAAGTACTCCCATGCCACCAACGGTGCGGTAGGCGACCTCATCGGCGACCCCGACAGTGGCAAGTTGATCATCTTTAATGATGTGGCCGAGAGCGAGTCGTTCTATTGGGCCTCGATCCGCATCACCGCTCCCATTGAGGGTACCGACGGCGATTTCATCGAGACGGCCCTGCCCATCAGCGTGCATCGCCCCATGGAGTTTCACATGGCGAACTCCAAGGCTCGCCCGGCTCAGTACTATGAACCGGTTGCGGTGAGCGGTTGCATGCCCGGCTCGTTGAACAATCAGGTGACCTACCAGGAGACCAAGTCTGAGTCCCGCCAGAATGCAGTATCAGTCTCGCTGTCGAAGTCGTGGACGCAGAGCCAGGAAATCTCCCAGAACCAGAATTGG
>CALGBT010000374.1 GCA_937884235.1 uncultured Pseudomonadota bacterium | reverse complement strand
CCGCATCACTCCAGGCGACGCGGGCTACTCCTACCTTGAGAATGAATCAGGCCTACGCTGTACCTCAAGTTAGCTAAACATTTGATCGCCGTGCTCATGGATGCTAGGATACAATAACCTAATGGCTGAGGGCGGGGCCCGCGCATGAGAATTGAGTTTGCTGGGGACACACATGTTGGCATGAAGCGGGAGCACAATGAAGATTCCCTGCTGATAATGCCCGAGGAAGACCTCTTCGTCGTAGCGGACGGCATGGGAGGCCACGCTTCCGGTGAGATCGCAAGTAAGCTGGCGGTGGATACCGTCAAGGCCTTCTATAACGATACGGGACAAGACGATGAGATCACCTGGCCGTTTCGCACCGGCCTTGAGGAAGATTACCACGCCAACCGTCTCGTCACTTCCATCAAGCTGGCCAATCGACGCATCTTCGAGGCCTCGACTTCCCAGGCCCAACTGCGCGGCATGGGCACGACGGTTGTGGGAATCTGTGCGGCAAATAGTGCTCTCTACGTCGCTCACGTCGGTGACAGCCGTTGCTACAGATTCCACGCGGGCAAACTTGAACTCATTACCGAAGACCACTCCCTCCTCAATGACTTCCGTCGGTCGCTTCATTTGACGCCGGAAGAAGAGGCCAACTTCCCGCATAAGAACATTATCGTCCGAGCGTTGGGCATGAAAGCCACCGTTGACGTTGACATGCAGAAGCTGTCGCCGGTAGCCGGAGATACCTTCCTCCTCTGCTCCGATGGCCTTTCCGGGGAGATTGAGGACGCGGTCATTGAGAAGATCCTCTCCGAGGTCCCTGACCTCGAGGAGGCATGCCTTAATCTCGTGCAACTGGCCAATGAGAACGGTGGCCGCGACAACGTCACAGTGATCCTTGCTCGGGTTACCGATGCTGATGGACTGGGCGACCTCGATTCGGAAGGCGATGTTGCTGGCGAGATTGCATTCAAGGACCTCGCCGGACATTCCGAGCAGGAATGGACAGATGAAGACGTGATAGAGCCGGAAGAGGAATAACCGCGGTGACGCGGCCCCACCATCCCCCTTGACCACCTAGACTATTCGAGGAGAGCAACATGACCGGCATCTATGAGGAGTTGCGCCAACGGGGCTTCTTGTACCAGTGCACTGACGAAGATGAACTGCCCCGGCTGCTGGAACGAGAGCCAGTGACCTTTTACGTGGGCTTCGACCCCACCGCTTCCAGCCTGCATGTCGGCAGCCTGGTACCCATCCTGGCCATGGTCCACATGCAGCGTGCTGGCCACCGACCCATAGCCGTGACCGGCGGGGGAACGGCGCTGGTAGGTGACCCCAGCGGTAAGACGGAGATGCGACAGATGCTGACGCGGGAGAAGATCCGGGAGAATGCCCGGAGCATCTCCGCTCAGCTCGCTTTCTTCCTCGACCTGGATGGGGAGAAGGGATTGGCCGTAGACAACATTGAGTGGCTGGAGGGCCTGGGGTACATTGACTTCCTGAGGGAAATCGGCCGCCACTTCTCGGTCAACCGCATGCTCGCCATGGAGTCATACAAGCAACGGCTGGAAACCGGTCTCTCCTTTCTTGAATTCAACTACATGTGTTTGCAGGCTTACGACTTCGTCGTCCTGTGCAAAGAACACAACTGCGTCTTGCAAATGGGTGGCCAGGACCAGTGGGGAAACATCGTCGCCGGCCTTGACCTGGTCCGGCGCGAGACTGGCCGGCAAGCTTACGGCCTCACCTTTCCCCTCCTGACAGACTCGTCTGGAGCGAAGCTGGGAAAGACCGTTGCCGGGGCCATCTGGCTTTCGGAAGAAGGGACTTCACACTTCGACTTCTACCAGTTCTGGCGTAACGTCGATGACACCGACGTCGGTCGCTTCCTGAAGCTCTTCTCTTTCTTGCCGGTAGAAGAATGTGAGCGATTGGGCAAGCTGGAGGCTCCCGCCATCAACCGCGCCAAGGAGATCCTGGCATACGAGCTGTTGAAGGTTGTACGCGGTGACAAAGCTGCAGCAGATACCTATCTGGCTGTCGCTCAACAATATGGCTCAGCCGACCCCGAAGGCCACATAGAGACCAGCTCAAGCATCACTGCACTGACCGCCGCCCAGGTTGACAATACGCCAACTCTGACAGTTTCGGCGACTGAGGCGGCAGCGGGAATCCGACTCACGGACCTGCTGGTCCGAGGTGGGCTCTGCCCATCCAACGGCGAGGCCAAGCGCATGGTCAAACAGGGCGGGGCCCGCGTCAACGAGGAACAGATCACTGACATTGGAGCCATTATCAGTGCCGAAGTCCTAGCCCTGACGCCAATCATAAAGGCAGGCAAGAGACGACTCTTCAGGGTCGAGATAGACTAGCAATTTCCCGGTGTTGGGCGGGTCTCCTAGACCCCGGACACCACGCGACCCAGGGCCGCTGACACGCTCTGCGCAAGTTCGGCCAACGCAGGGTTCTCCATGCCCGCCATGGCCACCTCAGGGTTCATGGCAAACACTTCGGTTTGCCCCCCCGCGGTCTCCTGAACGATGACGTTGCATGGCAGGAAGACTCCGATCTTGTCGTCAAGGGTCAGTGCCTTGTGCGCGAAGCCGGGATTGCACGCCCCAAGAATCAGGTACTTGCGAAAATCGACGTCCAGTTTCTTCTTCAGAGTTCCCTTGACGTCGATCTCCGTGAGGACGCCAAAACCTTCCTCCTTCAAACGCTCCGTCACCACCCCTACAGCTTCTTCAAATGACTTGTTGGTGAGTTTCGACAGGTAGTAGTTGCTCATAGTGTTACCTCCGTTTCGCCAGGGTAAGAGACATTTTCCCCCGGCAAGGTTACAATCTTCCATGCTATCGTCCAGCCTTGAGGAATTGGATGCTATATCTCTGGCTACCGCTCATCGGCCTTGGGGCCGCGGCTTTCAGCACAGTTGCCGGTTTCGGCGCTGGAATCATTCTCATCACCTTTGCCTCCATGGTCATGGATATCAAGACTGTGATACCCATTTCCACCCTCTTCTTCTTCGGCCTCTCAGCCACCCAGATGGTCGTCTTTCGGAAATCCTTGGACTGGAAAACCGTTCTCATTTTTTGCGGCGGAGCGCTACCGGGCATCGCCCTGGGCATGGCCCTCTTCCATCTATTGCCCGCCGAAGTCGTCAAAAGAGTGATTGCAGTAGTCGTTCTCGGCTACTGCGCCAATTCGCTCCTCAAGTTCATCCCGGAGCGAGCCCCCTCAACCCGAATCACCGCACTCCTCTCGGCAATCACCGGGTTGGTGGATGCGGTGACGGCCAGCGGCGGCACCATCCAGGCCCCGCTCTTTCTCGCCCGGGGCCTGAGGAAGGAGGCCTTCGTTGCCTCCTTCGCCGCATCCTCAGTATTGCTCAACCCCATCAAGGTAGTCATCTACTGGTCCCTTGGCTACTTCGACCCGCGCCATTTCCTGCTGGTTGGTTTGTTGATCCTGGCCGGCTTTACAGGGGTCCAGGTGGGCCGTCGGATCCTGCAGCGCATTTCTGCCGAAACCTTCCAACACCTGGCCGTCGGTTTTCTCATGGTGCTGGGGTTGAAGCTGCTGATACTTGGCTAGCGGCAACCGGGCCGGGAGGCCTTAGTCCCCGCAGTCTTCGGTGACCTTGGTGTTGGGGCCAGAGGTACCGGTGGGATTTGGACGATCGGCGAAAATGTCCTGGACGAGCATGGTGTTGCAGCCCGGCACTTGAGTAACATCAAGCCCCCGCTCGGTGAGGGGAAACTCCTCGGTACCAGGCCACTTGTTCTCATCCTTGGGGAGCCCGGAGGTGTACTTGTAGCGCAACATGGTACCCGGCGCGAAACCGAAGGTTCCGGTCCAGACCAGGTCGTTGGCAACCTTGTCCGGGGCCTGCCCGGAATCAACCAGGGGAACCTTGTTGGGGATCCAGTTGCCCATGACATCCTGGTTACCGGCAATGTAGACAATCCCTTTGCCCCCGGGCGGGGGGGGATTCTCGATGGAGACATAGGCATTCACCGGCAGCAACGTCCCAGAGACATCGACTTCAAAGGTGACATAGACCAGAGTCGTCACATCATCAAAGAGCACCTTGCTGCCCGAATATGGCGCCGTATCGACGACCTGGTTGCCCTCGGCGGCAACGACAAAGACCTCAATGGGGTCGCCAAAGGCCATTTCCAGCGAGGCAAATGGAAACTTGAATTCCAGTATCTTCCCGCCCTGTACCGGGCCGCCTAACTCGATGTTGCTGCTCACCGGCGTCCAGCCGCCATTGCCATCAGCTTTGCCCAACTGCAGCTGGGCCGTCGGGCCGGAGAAATCCACCTTGACCTGCCACGCCGCTCCGTCCGCGTTGAAGAACAGCTCTTCGCCATGGGGAGTGTGAGTATTGAAGGGATTGGCCTCAAAGGTTCCCAGATCGGGATTCGTAACGTGTTTGTGGTTGACGTAGACATTGACGTTGTAGTTGGTATTGAGCTTCTGTGAGAGGTCTTCATTGAAGAGCAGCCCCAAATAGAAGTCCTTGCCCTTGTAGCCGAAATAGACCTGGGCAATATCGTCCGTCGGTCCGGCCATGGTGCCGCCAGAGTCGTTGTCATAGAAGAACCCGCCAAATTCGTCCCATTCGGACTCACTGGGCAGAAAGAGGCCATCGATGGTGGGCGCATCTTCAAAGGGCCCTTCCATAGCCTGAGCCTTCTTCTGCACGATGGGCGCAAAATCCGGGACTTCGAAGGGTTCCTTACCCTGCTCCACCAAAGCCTGGTTCATGAAGGAGTACATCGCGTTGAGGTGGACTCGGAAGGCCTTGTCAAAGGGAGTATCGTCGTTGGCCGGTGAGGTCATGTCGGCGCCGTACCACCAGAACCAGTCCGATCCCTCGGCGGCGTAGACCTCTTCAAAAGCATTCCAGACCAGCCACTCCAGGTAGGTGGCTTCGGAGGGTGGCGGTGACTCCGGATTGGGCTGGGCCAGACCGGCAAGCTCCAGAGTCTTGCGGGCACTGAGCAGATACTCCCAGCCCTGGTTCTCTTCCGGCTCACCAATCCAAATGCCGAAAGTTCCGTCTATCCAGGACCCGGGATGCAGTGGCTCCAACTCCTTCAACTCCGCCACCGGATGGGCCGGTATCCCCCGCTCGGGGTTGCCCAGAATATACTCTGCCATGGTTACAGTGACGATTTCGCCAATCTCGTAGGAGTCAGACAACTCCTGATAGAGGGCGCGGAAAAAACTCTTGCCGTCGAGGTCCTTCTTGTAGGACTCCCAGGCGTTCTCGCCATCCAGGATCACCACCACGAGGCGATCTGACCCGCCGAAGTTCGGTGCATGGGACATGACGTCCCCCATGAACTCACTGGCCGCAACTTCCCCCTTGAGCATCTGGAAGGTGAAGCCGACCTTGTTGGAGAGGGCGGTATCACGGAAGATAATGGCCATCTCATCAGCGGTTGAACCGGCGGTCCCCTCCTGCTTGTCCACGTCAATCTTGAACGGCACATACGGGGCCTTGCTCCCCCCCCCCACAAGATTGGAGCGGTCCAGGACAGCCTGGTCGGTGGCGGTCCACAGCAAGCCGGCATCCACCAGGATTTCGACAATCTCTTCCGCCACGCTCCCCTCTCCACACCACATTCCATATGGCGGGATTCCCCAGATGTCCTCATGGTAAGCTTTGGCCTTCAGAACATGAGCGTAGGCATCGTCAACAAAGGAGAACGCCGGATTGGGGAGATTGTCGTAGGGCTGCCCGGCTTTGGCCAGGTCGGTATTGTAGATGAGGGGCAGAATCGGGTGGTAGAAC
>CALGBT010000373.1 GCA_937884235.1 uncultured Pseudomonadota bacterium | reverse complement strand
GCCGGGGGCGCCGTTTGATGACGTTGCCACATCCTTGCCCCGCGCACTTGCGACCTAGAGCCGGGGGCGCCTTTTGATGACGTTGCCACATCCTTGCCCCGCGCACTTGCGACCCGAGAGCCGGGGGCACACATGGGTGGTGCGAAGATGGGCAGGGGAGATAGCCCCGGTGGGTCAAAGGCACCCACAGCTCGCTGCCGCCGTGGGTCAAAGGCACCCACAGCTCGCTGCGCTGCCGCCGTGGGTTCTTCGACTGCTGATTATGGGGGCGGTGGCCGACAAGTGCGGTGGGGCTCGGCGCCACTGGGTCAGCCGAGTCCTCACCAAGAAGAACTTGGTCCTTCCCATCGTCCACTCACTTCTCCTACAATGGGCGCCAACCAGAGAGCGGAGGTAAAGCCATGCCCAATGTGCAGCTACGACCACATCAGCGGTCTTCCATGTGGCGCAAGATGTCTTTTGCCAACTGGCGGGATGCCAAGGATCCGTCGGTCTACGGACGGGTAGAGGTGGACATGGGGCCGGCCATGCAGTTCGCCGCGGCAGAGACTGAGCGGACCGGCGAAAAGGTCACGCCGACCCACATGATCGTGCGCGGGCTGGCCCTGGGACTGCGCAACGTGCCGGCAAGCAACGTCTGCCTGCGTCTGGACCGGTCATACGAACGCCAGGACGTGGACATTTTCTGCCAGATTGCCATCCCCGGCGAGAAGCCCGACCTCTCGGGCGCAACCCTGCGCCAGGTCGATACCAAGACTCCGTTGGAGATTGCCCGAGAACTTCGGGACCGGGCAGAGAAGGTGCGGCAAGGCACGGACAAGGAATTTGGCGACACGCGCAAGCTGCTCAACTTCTTTCCGGTCTTTGTCATGAGGTTCCTACTCTGGCTGGTGGGCATCTTGAGTTACACGTTCAACCTCGATCTGCGCTGGGCCGGCTTGCCCCGCGATCCCTTTGGCGGAGCCATGGTCACAAGCATCGGCAGCCTAGGCATCGACGAGGCCTACCCGCCCCTGGTACCCATGAGCCGCGTCTCTCTGCTGCTGGCCATCGGAGCCCTCAAGGATCGCCCGGTGGTAATAGATGGCGAGATCGTGATTCGCCCGGTCTGCGTAATCACTGCCACTTTCGACCATCGGGTGATGGACGGATTCGTTGCCGGCAAGTTGACACAGCAGGTCTTGCGCTACATGGCCGACCCAACGGCCATCGAGGCCGAGGAGGCCCGAGCATGATGCTACGCACTTTGACTCTGGCGGCCATCACCAGCCTGATGCTGCCCCTCCTCGTCTATGGGGCCCCAGAATCCCTGGTGGTTAGTGACGCGGCCGCGGATCACTTCCTTCTCCGTGAGCAGGGCCACACGGCCCACGTCATCCGTTTCAAGCAGGGCGCAGCGCGGCTGCTCTTCGCCTTTCCCGGGGGGAACTCCGGAGCGCTGGTGGTGTTCACTGACGAAACCCCGGCCATCCGTTCATTGCAGGTGACCAGCCTCGGGAGCGGGCGTTCCGGAGAGGGTTCGCAGGTGGCAGCGGCAGTCACTTTCGCAGGCAACCAGGCCACAATTGAGCGAGTCCTGATGGGGTCTGTCCGGGAACTGCGGCGTTTCATGGGCAGCGGCAACCTGGCTCACGAGGAGGAGATCGTCGCTGATTTCGAGGTGGCGGCCGGCAAGCTCACTGAAGAGTATCGTGCACAGCTTGAAAGCGAGGGCATCTTCGTCACCCAACCCCGTGACACGCTGACGGGCACCTGGCGCGCGGGCAACATGGGGGACCAAAGAGTAGTTTCAATGACACGCCAGGAGTATCTGGGTGACAAAGAGTACCGGCTTTCTTTGTCCCTACCCATGACCTGCCAGACCCTTGGGGGGCGCCAGCTGCGGCTGAGTTGCCCCCAGACCGACGAGCTGACGCTGACCGTGAAGGCCTATAGCCCGCATCAGCCTCTCACGCCTCTGGCCGAGGACCATCTGCTGCACGCCGAGGCTCGCTCCTTTCTCGCCGCACCATCCACTCCTGGCGCCGTTCCAGAGGTGCTGGCGCTCCTGGAACGAGCCCACAAGAGCCTCTCTTTCCTGGCCTATCACGACAAGTTGTTGGCTGGGAGCCACCGCTTCTTGACCTACTTTGGACGCGACACCCTGCTGACCACGCGCATGCTCTTGCCCGTGGCCGCCGAGGGGCTCATCAATGCTGCGCTTGAATCGGTCTGTCAGCGGCTCTCCCCGGAAGGCCGCGTGGCCCACGAAGAAGCCCTGGGCAACGAAGCCTGCCTGCAGCATCTTCAGCTATTTACCAAGCTGATGGACGATGGCCGGGTGGAACCGGCGCTGGCGGCACTACGCCAGTACCGGGAACCGGTCTTGGACTACACCATGGTGGACGATGACTTCCTCCTCGCCCCCCTGGTGCGCGACCTGCTCACCGCCCCGGCTCCCGGCCTGGACGATGCCGCCAGGCTGCGCCTGCTGACGGGCCCTGCTGGCAAACGCCTGGAATGTCTGGCGCTGAACCTCGAGTATGTGCTGATGATGGGCTCTGCCGAAGACCTGCTCCCCAACGGAATCCCGCTGGCCGAGGGCGTCAACGTCGGCAACTGGAGGGACTCGCAGGAGGGACTTGCCAACGGTCGCTATCCAGGTGACGTCAATGCTTATCTAGTGCCTGCGGCACTCGTTGCAGTGGGCGAAATCCTAAACCACCCCGTCACTGGCAAGTCAGGGCTCTCCGGATTGCTTGAAACCGGTCCGTATGCGTCTCTCTATCGTGCCGCCAAGGACCCCGATTGGCTCGATTCCTTGCTCCGTCGCTATGAGCAGGTGACGGCTAGGTATCGGGTCGTTAGACCGCTTCCACACCTGCGCAGTTCGGTGAAGGAGTTCCTCGATGGAGCGCAGCCAGAGAGCAGAGCCTACTTCGAGAAGCTCGCAGTGGAGCCGGGGTGCCTTCTCTCCTCCTTTGCCCGTGGTCACTGCTATCCCGCTGACCTTGCGGAAGGGCTTCCGCAGGTAGCACTGGCGCTGAATTCACTGGGAGAGCCACTGCCACTGCTAAATAGCGACGGTGTCCTCGCCCTCTTCGACGGCCCGATGCCCGTGGACCAGTTGGCGGCGGTACTCAAGGCCTTTGCCTACCCGTACCCGTTGGGCCTCTGGACAGACGTCGGGCCCATCGTCACCAACCCCTTGGCCGGCGGGAATCCCGACTGGCTGGCAATGTTCGGTTCTGATCGCTACCACGGTTCGGTGGTTTGGGGGTGGGTCGTGGGCATGCTGGAGTTGGGCTTGCGCCGACAGCAGAGCTACCTCCAGGAGCTCTCCGGGGAGTGCGGGGAAGCCTGCGACGAGTTGGCCCGCGTAGAAGTGCTCCTGACGGAGTTGCGACGCCGGATTGCCACGCTGGCGACGGCTGAACTGTGGACCTGGGAAATACACAACGGTCGCCTGGACCCCGTAGCCTTTGGCAGCCGCTCCAGCCATGCGGCTCAGTCCAACCCTGCCCAGCTCTGGAGCACCGTCTGGTTGTCGGTTTACTATTCCCAGAGAAAGTGAGATAAAGAGCCCGTCTTTGCCACTAGGTTAAGGAGAAGAAGATGAAGATCTGTGTCCTTGGCGCAGGCATGGTGGGTAGTGTCATTGCCCGAGACCTGGCCCAAGACCCCGAGTTTGAAGTCCTTTCTTGCGACCGCAGCGCAGTCTCTCTGGCCCGCGTTGCCCAACATGGAATCGCCACCACGGAGTTGGACGTCACCAATCCCGAGGCGCTGTGCGCGGCCATCGCCAACTCGGCAGTAGTGGTCAATGCGGTCCCAGGGTTCCTGGGCTACCAGACCCTGGAAACCGTCATCGGAGCTGCCGTTCCTGTGGTCGACATTGCCTTCATGCCGGAAGATTTCTTCAGTCTCAACGATCTCGCTCGCCAGACCGACGTACCGGCAATTGTGGATTTCGGCGTCGCTCCGGGCATGTCAAACGTACTGGTGGGTCGGGCCGCATCATTGTTGGAAGAGGTCATCCGTTGCGAGATCGTGGTTGGTGGCCTGCCCCGCCGACGCAGCCTACCGTGGGAGTACACCGCACCCTTCTCACCGGTGGACGTACTCGAGGAATACACCCGACCTGCTCGACTCGTGGAGTACGGGCAGGTAGTCGAGAAGCGGGCCCTTTCCGAGATTGAAGAACTTGAACTCCCGATTGTGGGCACTCTTGAGGCCTTCAATACCGATGGCCTGCGCACGCTGATTCAGACTGTTGACGCGCCTTTCATGCGAGAGCGCACGCTCCGATATCCCGGCTACGCGGCCAAAATCAAGCTGCTGCGTGATTCCGGATTTCTCAGCACCGAGCCGCGTCACATCAAGGGTCAGGACATCGTTCCATTCGACGTCACGGCAGCGCTCCTCTTTGATGCCTGGAAACTGGCGGTCGACGAGCCCGAGTTCACCGTCATGCAGGTTTCGGTAGAGGGACTGTTGGGAGGTTTAACCCGACGCTACACCTGGGACCTCTACGATGAATTTGATGCACCGACCGGCATGTCGTCCATGGCCCGGACCACGGGCTTTCCGGCCGCCATCATGGCGCGGATGCTGGCCCGGGGCGAGATCTCGCTGCGCGGCATCATTCCGCCAGAGAATATCGGCGCCATGCCCACGCTCTTCGAGCAGGTAATGAAGGAACTTGGTAACCGTGGTGTTCGCTTCGTGGAAACCATTGAAGACCTGCCTCGGGGCATCGGCGCCTAAGCCCGCCAGCAAGCATTGACACGTGCGCACGAGAGCCACTAGACTGTGGCAAGCCGTTCAATTCACCATGGAGGCAACCATGACTCGGCAGGCCACCCAGTTCGCCCGGATTATCATCTTGCTTCTCGCCGTCTTTCTCCTCGCACAGTGCCAGCGCCCGGAGCCGAAATCCCCGGAGCAACTGGAGCAGCAGAAGAAGGCTGCCCAAGCTTCGGACGACAAGCAGCCGACACCGGGGACTCCCTCTGCGGACGGTACGCCAGAGGTGAAAGACCCACTGGAGGCCGCATTCCCCGCTGGTCCTACCGCGCTGGACGGCCTGGAGGCCCTGAAGTATCTTCCCGCCGGAACACCCCTGCTCGTGGTTGCCGCCAATCCCCAGGAATTGCTCGAGCGCCTCGGCCGGGAGCGGCTCACCAAAACCTTTGCCCAGTACTATGAAATGGCGGTGGCGGAAGTCACGCAGGCCGTGGGTGAAAACGTGCTGGTACCCAAGAACCTCGCCAACGTTGGCATTGACCCGACTGGCACCGCCGGTTTTGCCTTGCTGCAATTCAACCGTCCCGTGGGAGTCGCCTTCTGGTCCCTCACCGATGCCGACCGCTTCAAGACGACCATTTACAGTATCGCCGGCCGGGTCAACGAGCGGATGGAGCCTCACGTGGCTGGCAATGCCACGGTCATCTGCCCCCGCAACGACGAAGAAGTCTGCTTCATTGTCAAGGACAAGATAGCCTTTGTTCACTTTGCAGATCTCAGCGATGAAAAGGCATTGGCCCTCGCCCTGCAGTTCGCAGCCCAGGACCCGGAAGGCCCATCGCTGGCCAACAACGAGGGGTTCCAACAGACCATCAAGGAACTGGCCTTTGGTAAGGATGCAGCCCTCTACATCGACACAGCCGCGATGCTGAAGTCGATCCTGGGTGCAAGCCACAGCTGGACGGAAGATTCCCTGGCTGAATCTGAGCGGCAACTGAAAGCGGCCAAGGAGAATGGCGACCAGAGCGAAATCGACTACTTGCAGGAACGCATCAAGTCCGATCGTGAATG
>CALGBT010000372.1 GCA_937884235.1 uncultured Pseudomonadota bacterium | reverse complement strand
CAATCGGCGTCCACCGCACACTCAACGCACACGAACAGAACCTTGTGGCAGATCAGGTCGCCGGGGCAGTCCTTTGACGAGGCGCACGGAGGGGCCGCACAGAGTCCATCTTCACCGCAAACTTCCAGTTCGGAACAGGTGCCGCAACTGCCCCCGCAGCCGTCAGCGCCACAGTTCTTATCAGCACAGGCCGGCTGGCAGATATCCTCCAGGGCATCCACCGGCGCCACGACCTCCCCAATCACATCAGGAATGGCGATGGTCTCCGTGGTGATAGCGTCTTGCGGAAGACTGCCATCCTCGCCGGGGAGTTCGGATATGAGGTCTGCGGAAGCCGGCACGTCGCCACCCCTACTATCCGCGGGAATCTTCTCTTTTGAGCCGGAGCTGCACGCCAAGACCGTGGCCAGAGCCAGGACGAGAAACGGGAATCGTACCATGCCTTCCTCCAAGGCCCTGAGGGGCCAACCAGAACCGTGCCATTATACATTGGCAGCGCACATCTTGCACGCGGAGTTACAGGCAAGAAAGCGCAGGCTCAGGAGAGTCCGTAGCCTGCTGGGGCTACTGGTCAGGGAAACTGCACAACATACTCGTCGTGGGCGATGAGTGGCAGGGACCGCCCGTCCGGGAAGGTGATGACTGCGCTCACAACGGAGATGCGCGGCTGCGCAGCGGGCAGGTAAACCCGGTCGATATGAACAACCGCTTCGGCTCGAGAGAAATCTGCCGCACCGACCTGTCCCCCGAAGTGGTCGCTACGACCGAAGGCGATGTGCAAAGCGAGCTTCTCGTCCAGAAGGATCTCCCCCGTTGGTTCGAGGCCGTAGTCTGCCAGTACTCCCAATCCCAACTCTGCGATATTGCCGTAGGCTGGTTCTGCTCGCAGCAAGGCCGCCTCTCGGCGCGCGGCCGGACCATCCCCCAGCACCCTCACCGCGCGATTCTCAACTACCTCGTAGCAAACCACTTCGTCGTCAAACTGCACTGGGATGATGCCAGAGCTGGCACTGGGACACCCAGCCACCTCGCCTTCATAGGGCACGACGTAGGTTTCGCCGGAGGGCAGATTGCCTGCGACTCCCAAGTCAGGCAGAAGCCCGCCCGATGCGTGGGCCTGGCGATGCCTGAGATCTAGATGCAGGTAATGGTCATCAATGGCGTCGACTCGAAAGTGGATGTCGGAGCTGATGGCCTCATCCAGCAATCCCTTCAGGTAGACCACTCTTCCGTTAATCTCACTATAGTCCAAGCGCAACGCGGGAATCATAGCCGGAGAAAACCCCGGCATGGTCGCAGCACGGAAGCCGAATTTGCGCGCGGACAGCTTCAATGGCGCAGTGGCCGAGAACTGCGTTGGGGCAATTATCAGCGAGTGCCCAGCATAGACGTCAGCGAAAGGCACCGCCTTCGAGGGGTCCATTTCGTCCGCCACGGCGGGCAGGATTCCCCCAGCGTACCGCC
>CALGBT010000371.1 GCA_937884235.1 uncultured Pseudomonadota bacterium | reverse complement strand
GCCAACGGCTTGATGTTGGAAAGGAGCCCTTGGACAAACTCCGAGAGGTTAGACTCCTCCACCCTCAGTTTCAGTTTGGAGTCCTCCAACTTGGCCAGGTCGAGAAGGTCATTGATGAGCTTCATCAGTCGCAGGCCATTCTGGTAGATACGCCGGAAGTACTCCTGTTGGTCAGTGGAAAACTTCCCCATTTCGCCCTTGATAATGGCCTCCGTGGGCGCCAGAATAAGAGTCAGCGGGGTCTTCAACTCGTGGGTAATATTGGAGAAGAACTGGTTCTTGTAGGCGTCTAGCTCCTTAAGCTTCTCGTAGGCGCTCTCCAGACGGTCATTGGCCGCCTCTACCGCAGACGAAGCGAGAAACTCCCGCAACTGCAACTTGTGCTCAAAGAACTGCCCGGTCACCGCAATAATGATGGTGGAAACCAGGAAGAAGTTATGAGCGACATAGAGCACCGCGTTGGCGGGAGGTTGCAGAATGACGGTGGGCAGGACATAGGAGAAGTAGATGGTCGCAAAAATCAGGATACTCTCTTTTATATTCCAGGTGCAAAGCTGAGCTGCCCCCACCACCACCAGGATCAGCCCGGCGTAATAGGGAGTTGGCGATTGGTCCGGACTGATGGCATCGTGCAGGTGGACCATAATGGCAATCGCAAGCCCACAAACAATCATCACGGCAGCAGAGAGCTGAGTCGAGATCTTCCAGGCATCCTTTCTGAAGGTAGCCAGAATGATCAGCCCGCAGATGGTAGAGACGGTCAGCCGAGTGCCCAGGAGGATGTCGAAGACGGGCCTCAAAACCAGATAGTCAACCAGGAGGAACATCGGAAAGAGGACGCCCCCCAGGGTCGCCGCAATCCGGGTGCCGCGCAGGTTGACGTCACCGATGCGCCGGCGGAAACCTTCCACTGCCGCCGGACTGATACCGGCAGCACCGGGAGTCTTGCTATCCATCTTTCTTCTTGCGCAGCACCGAGAAGTAGCACCCCTGGCTGGAGTCCATGACAACTTCCCCTTCGTCAATGTGCTCTTTTACTTCATCGATGAGTTCCTGCATCTCGGCCCGGGTCCGGTAGCGCAGGTTCCAGTCCAGCAAATAGGTGGTCGTCCACGCCGCCGGTGGTGGGGAGGAGAAATTGCCGATGAGCAGGTAGCCGCCGGGGCTCACCTTCGCCATGAGGCGGTTCATGAGCATCTTGGCCTTGCCGCTGGAGAGGTAGTCGAAGAGCCCAGAGCAGTAAATCAGATCAGCATCGGGCAAACTCTCGAAGAGATCCTTGTCTCTCAACAACTGGGCAAATGCCAGATAGAGGTACTGAACCTGAATTTGACTACCGGTGCGAACCGTGAGGGGCGAAATCTGTCGATTGGCGAACCCCAGTGCGCTGTTATCCTGATCAACCAGGGTGAACTGCACAGGTTTCTCTCCCGTGTATTGCGCGGCAAAATCCACTAGCTCCCGGGCCGGCCCGGAGCCCAGGCTCAGAATGCGGCAGGTGCTCTTGGGATCAGCCTCCGTGGAGCGCCCGACAGTGCTGGTAATGTGTTCCAGAAGCATGTCCCGGCGGCACCGTACTGTCTCGGACATGGGGTGCTCCACACCGTAGCGATGCATGAGCCGGGCGAAGAGATGGGTACCTTCCCACTTCTTCTCATAGATGTAAGACATGAGCACGTGGTCGCCTGCGTAACCCAGAGGCTTCGCCCAGG
>CALGBT010000370.1 GCA_937884235.1 uncultured Pseudomonadota bacterium | reverse complement strand
CCTTCAAGGAGCAGTCCGACGGCCATCAGGTCGATGGCACGGTCCCGCTCCCCAGCCAGTTCCTCCACTACGTCTCGCTGTGTCGAGAACCTGGAATGGACAGTGACGACCCGGGTTTCGGTTCGACATCGACCGGGCCCGGAAATGTCATTGGCGTCCAAGACTTCCACCGTCAGCATGATACGATCCCCGGGGTCGGCCCCAAAAGAGGTCAGGGGAAGGTCACGTTGCACCAACGCCTGTCGTTGCCCTGCGGGTCGAGCCAACTCAATAATCGCGGGTATCTCATCGAGACCGTCCACTTGATAGCTTACCACGATGCCAGATAATCCGTGGTCGTCAGATGCCTCCACCAGCAGCGAGAGTGAAGCCGTTTCGTCGAGGGTAATCGACTCACTGGGCTGCAACAGCCGACAGAGGGGGGCACCATCGGCCTGGGGCAGGATGCGGATCCTTCCCGGCTGGTTCCGTTGCTCTGGTCCCACGACGAAGAGTTCCATTTCCTCCATGAGCGGCAGCGTGGCGCGCAGGTAGTCCCGTCCGCCGGAGCGATCCGCAGTACGGGTGAAGGGGGTCTGCTTGTTCCCGCCTTCTCCCCGGGCTTCGAGGGTCACGACCTGCCCTTCCACTGGACCGTGGCAGAGGACTTCGATGCGTGAACCGGCGGCCAGCCGGACCGCGGTGTTCCAGGAGACGGCAAAAGGCTCCCGGCCCAGGTAGTCCGGAGGGCGAACTTCCAACTGCATGGAAGTGCATGGTGGTCGCTTGATAGCTACTGCTAGGGGCGTGGGCGTGGTTCCAACACTGGTGACCGGTTGCGTTCCTGCAGTAACGGGGACGCTGAGCAGGCGTACTGAGGCCAGGGCAATGGCCTGCGGGTAGCGCATGTTAACCACGAGGGATGCACTGAAGAGCATCATGGTTAGCAGTGCGTGCACCCAGAGCCACCGGACCGCAGCTGTCCGTCCTACCTTGAGGTGCTGCAGGTCGTCGAGGCCGCGGCGCCCCAGTTCTGCCAGCAGGAGAGGGGAGTAATGGGAAGGAGTCTCTCCGGAGAGACCGAACTGACAGGCCGAAAGGACATACGTCTCGCGTCCCAGGGGGCGCTCCAGCAAGCGGACAAAATCCCCCAGGTGGCCATAGCGCCAGAGTGGGCGGGCCACTTGATAGAAGGCGCCAATGGCCAGGGTTGTGGAGAGCAGAGCTTTAGACAAGGGTAACACGACGGCCGGCTGGGGCAGGAACGTCGCAGTGAGCAGCGCCAATGCCCCGACCAGCAGCGCGGCATTGAATGCTGCGAACATGCCGCCCACCACCACCGCTAGCCCGAAGAGCAGACGGAGCCTCCGGGTTCGCCGTTCTACAACCGTCAGCGCGTCTGGCATGATTATCCTGTTTGAACCCCAATAGACGCGTTATCTTAGAACAACAGTCAGTTAAAGATCAATCGCGCATGACTGCCGACAGCGTGCTGATGCGGGGCTACGTCATGGCTGTAACGGGAGCAATCTGATGAAATGGTTGCCTATGGGAAAGGCCTGACAGAGCCTTCATCCTCCAGCGGATGCTCCTCTCCGTCCATGGGCTCGGGGCTCTCTGGAGGGAGGTCTCCCACCTCACCTTCCTCGGGGTAGGCTTCGTCATCGAGAAGACCGGGGTGGTCTTCCACCCGCTCTTCTCCTTCAATGGGTTCGCCTTCATCCATGGGTTCCTCTTCGCCTTCCTCCCCCTCTCCTTCAACGTACCCCTCTTCTCCCTCTTCTCCCTCTTCTCCTTCATCGTACCCGGCTTCCTGCCCGCCCTCATCCACGGGGTCGTCACCGTCATCGGTTGCCGCTTCGGTGGGTGGCTGAGGTTGGCGAGGGGTGGGGGATGCGGCGGATTCAGCCCGTTCTTTTCGTCTGGCCTCTCGCTCCAGTCTGCGCTCCTCGGCGCGCTCGCGGATATCTGCCTGGCGCTTGGCCGCCGCATCATCGTCGTCAGCCGAGGCGCCCAAATGCACGCCCTTTGGCACCGGCGGCGAAGGGAGGGCCTCTTTGGCGCGCAGCTCGGTACGTTTCTTCGCCTCCTCCTTCTTCTGCTTAGCCTCCAGGTCGTTGAGAGCTTTCTTGCGACGCTTTTCCTCTTCTGGCAGACCTCGTCGGCAGCGTGGTTTGGAGAGCTTGCCCTTGCAGTGCATCCAGTAGAAACCGTCAACGTCCTGGGCCCGCTGCCACTGACGGTCAAACTCTAGCCCCTGTCCCAGTTCCTTGTTCTTGGTCAACGCAACGCCGTCTTCGTCATTCCGTTCGTCGTCGAAGTAGTCGGGGTTGAATGCCAGCTTGGTCCAGAAGTCCATCTGGCCCTTGGAGAAGCCGCCCTTGGCGGGAAAGATGATGAAAGAGTTCTGGCGAATGTAGTAATCCAGGCTCTCTCCCTTGCATTCCCCCTTTTCGAAAAGAACGGCCGTGGCGGTCTGTTCCTTGGTTTTGACGTTGTTGAGTTCATCGATAAGGTCCTTGCGGTCCACGCGCAGGTGGAAGACGCACTTGCCAAGACGCATGTCGGTGAGGGGGATCTCCACTGCTTCGGCGACCTTAGGTAGCCGTTGCACGAGAATCGGTTCTAGGGCAACGATGTCTCCCAACTCGATTTTCATGTCCCCCTGATACCAGGCAATCTCATCCTCAAACATTGGCACTAGTTCGATGGATCCGTCACCGAGGTAGCCGCTGACGCGGTCAGAGCGCATGGAGGGCAGGAGGGCCGAGAAGAGGGCTCCGAAAAACTCGGTTTCACCAAACTCGATATCCTGGATAACCGGCAGGGAGAGCGCGGTGCGCGTCTGATCGCCCTGCCGCACGAGTTCGACTCGGCCATTTTCGATGACACCGCCCAGGATGTCCACAGTGAGACCGAGCGCAATGCTGGAGGGGCTCATCAACTCGAAGATATCAAAATCGATGGCGATGCGCTCAATGTCGATATAGGTAAATTCCTCGATTTCCGCAGCTGCTTCTGCAGCCTTTTCGGGCTCAGGCTTTTCCGTCTTGTCAGGATCCTCTGCAGCATCATCACCCGGTGTGGTTGGCAAGGGGGCGGGGGGCGGAGGCGTCTCGCTCTTGCGTCTGATGAGCTTGCGGTTTACCCCGAGAGTGACATCTGACAGTACTAACCGCCCCAACCCCTCCCGCTCCAGTGCGCCGATCTCCAGGCGGTACTTCGAGGAGAGGTTGGCCTTGGCCTCGACATATTCCCGCAATCGATCCAGCGGGAAGAGGAAGTAGGTGAAGAGCACGGTTGCCATGAGGAAGATGAGCAAATAGGCAACTAAAGCCAGGAGTTTCTTCAACATGCGTCCTTCCCTCCCGAAGTGCAGATTACCGGACAGGTGCGGTTCATTCTTCCTCCTCCTCTTCCACTTTCTGTGGCTTGTAAATGAAGGTGGAGATGGTGAGTTGCCCCTGCACAAATTCGGGGTCCATATACTTGCGCGTCACTTCCAGCTTGGAGACATACATCAGGTGATCAGGCGACTCAATCTGCTCCAGGAAGGTCATGAGGTCGATGAATTTTACGAAGCTGTACTCGGTGGGCTGGGAGAGTTCGAAGTAATCGCTGCTCTTGTCCCGGCTTGTCTTCTTCTTCTCACCCAGTAGAATGGCCCGTTCCGTGGTCTTGGCTTCATAGCGCAGGACTTTGTCAAAGCTGGCCTGCTCGCCGTCGCTGCCGCCCAGTCGAGTAACCTCTACCTTCTTGGCAATGGCATCGATGGCCGTCTGTATACCGGTCTTGTTCTCCTGGATGGCTGTTTCCAATCCGCGTTTCTTGCGCATGGAATCCAGATACTCTCGGGCGCTGATGCGGATCTCCTCAAGGGCCATCTCCCCTTCCTCCAGGGACTCTTCAACTTCGGCAATGATTGTGCCCATATAGATGGTTCCGGCAATGGTGGCAGCGACCAGCGACACGACCAACACAAGCCCAATCAGCCGTCGCTCCCGGGATCCGATTCGTTGCAGTATCATGGGGGTGGTAGCCATGCTAGTTCCTCCCCATCGGCCGGGACAGCCGATCGTGGGGCACGCTGGGGATCAACGGCCTGGAATTGTTGGGATTGCGATTGAGCTGACGGTTGATGCGTGGAGCCTCAATGTGCGGCGGCTGATCCACTTGCAGGCGCCGTTCGGCGGGGGGCTCTGCCACCGGTTCAGCCAGGTTCGGCGATCGCAAAGAGGGTGCTCGGCCGGTGCGCCCCCCTTTCTCCGTATCGGGCCGTTCAGGTCTTAGGCGTGGAGGCTTCAGCGGAGGCTGCTCGCGAGCCGATTTGTCCTTCTTCTCCCCCTTGCCAGCTTCACCAGTCTCTGGCTCTGGCTTCAAGGCGGGAGCCTTCTTCTTGGTGGATTTGCCCCCCTCGGCTCCGGGCTTTTTGCTGTCGGCCTTGCTGTTCTTCTTGCCCTTGCTGTCCTTCTTATCCTTGCCGGCTTCCAGAGCATCCTTGGGAGAGTCGGCCTCCTTTTCCTTGGCCATCTCTTCGGCCGCCTTGCGGGGGCAGGAGACGTTGAACTCAACGGTGAAACGCCACCAGCCCTCCTTCCCGGCAGTAGCCTTGAGCATCTCCTGCTTGGTGCGCTGCACATTGTTGAAGCAGGGATGTTTGCCAACCATGGACAGGTAAAGCTCCATGGTCGCAACCGAAGAGGCATTGCCGGTGAATTCTACGGAACCGCCGCCAATGGCGGTGCGGCTGGCACCGTCGATCCTGACCTGATTCATCTCAAGGTGGTGCACCGCTTCGATGGGGCCGGCGGGCAATTCCTCCGGGGGCAGTTCTTCCGGAGGCGGTGCCGAGCCTTCCATGAATGAAGGTGGAGGTGCGTCTGGTCCGGGGATTGGTTGGGAGTCATCAGGAGGCACTTCGGCGGCCGTATCATCCGGCCTGGGTGGCGTAATCAATTCACCGGTTGGCTGCCCGTCGATGCGCGCCACAATGTCTGCAATCTCCCAGTAGACCTCGTAGGCGGAGAGGTCCGGGAAGACGGTCCAGACTTCCGCCGATGGCATGCCCTCCAGGCGGGTCAGGATCTCATCCCAGTCGTCCAGTTCCTCCCCAAGGATCTTCATGGAGTAGCGGGCGAACTCGCTCCGCAGTTGCTCTTCCAGAGCCAGCACGGACCGATAGCGCATTACCTGCGGGGTGACAAAAGCTGCCAGCATCAGGACCAGCAGGATACCCAGATAGATAAGGCGTCCCCGCATGAAGCGGAAGTCCCCGATATAGGAGAAGATACCCTGGCGGAGATTGATGCGTTGGGCATCAGACCCCTTGTGGCTGGC
>CALGBT010000369.1 GCA_937884235.1 uncultured Pseudomonadota bacterium | reverse complement strand
CTCCTTGTCGAACAAGCGTTTCATCGATGAGCGCAACCGGGCCAACAACACGGTCGGCGTTCTCCTTCGCGGTCGCAACCTGTAATATGGTCGCGATTTCGCGCTTTTCAATGTAGCAACGAAACGGTCTGTGTGAACCGAGTCGCTGTGCGACCAGTTTGTGTAAACCAAATCTCGGCGCCGCCGAGTTGTGTAAACCAACGGGCCGTGCTCTCTCCCCGCTCTCTGGATCAACTCGCGAGAGCCAGGCAGCCGTCGTTCACGGAAAGTGAAGCGCGCAAAACCCCGCGATTACTGGCCAAAAAAGACGAAAGCCCCACCGGGGATGCCGATGGGGCTTTCTGTGAACCAAACTGTGCTCTGGTTAGCACAGACAATTCTTGGCTCCCCTGACGGATGGGTACACGGACAACAGTCCTAAGAATCCTGGGCCTTAAGATTGGCAATCTCAAGGTACATTCTTAAGAGCAATCTTAAGATTCTTCGGCCAAGATTGGCTGGCCGGCTGGCTGCTGGACGTCTCCGGTGCAATGGCCGATTCGAGCCTTCCACCCCTGTCCCCGCGCGAAGTGATCGAGGCAGGACGCCCCGGCGATTGACCGGGGCTTTTCGCAAGGGTGCCGTGGTTCGAGATTCAGTTCGGGTGGTGCGCATTGACGACGGCATTGACGACGGCGACGGAGAGGCCCGGGTGGTGCGCCTTGACGTTGCCCGGAGCGGCCGTGGTGCGGCAGTGCCAGAGCGGCCTCAACATCGCCGGCCGCGCGTCGCTGCAGCGCCTGCTCCAGACGGTGATTTCAGGGAAGGCGACGTTCAAGGCGATCCTTGCCTACGATGTCTCCCGCTGGAGCCGGTTCCAGGATGCGGCCGAGAGCGCGCACTATGAGTATCCATTGCTGATGGCCCTGCTCTGAATGGCGGGTTCTTCAGCCGCTCGTCGTCCATGGTGAAGCCCTTGACCAGGTACTCGCTCAAGTGCGCGGTGGCCCACTGCCGAAACTGGGTGCCCCGGGGGCTGCGCACGCGGTAGCCGACCGCCAGGATGCCCTCGAGGTTGTAGTGCTCGATCTCGCGTGTAACCTCCCGAGTACCTTCGGTTCGAACTATTCGATAACGTCGAACAGTTGCCTCCGGCGAAAGCTCTTTCTCGGCGAAGATGGCCTTCAAGTGGTGGTTCACCGTCCCGACCCCGATCTGAAACAGGTCGGCCATCATCTTCTGGGTAAGCCAGACCGTCTCGTCCTCGAAGCGGCACTGGATGCGCGTTCGTCCATCCTCGGTCCGGTAGAGGATGAGCTCGGAGCCGATTGTTGGTCTTTCGGTCATGTCGGCACCTGTTCGGTCTGTGCCCCAACGATCTGCGCAAACCACGAAATCTTCTCCAGTTCGGAGATGTACTTCAGGAACTTAAGACCGAGCACGACATGCTTGTACTGGGCCGCGTCCATGTTGTTGCGCAGCTTGTCCGCTGCGGACCACAGGGGCGCCTCTCGGATTGATGTGTACATACTCGAATGATGGACGACGCCTTGGCCGTCTACAACCTCCTTCGCGTTGCACCACAATCTGGGACTCTACCCCTTCGACGAGGTCTCCGATGGGTGGGGGGTGCGAAGACAACAACCCCGCTGCGTCACCGCTGCGGCTGGCGAGAGGCGGGGCATTGCTGGTGCAGGGAGACCCTTCGAGTCCGCTGCGCTCCCCTCAGGGTGACGCGGAAGGGTAGAGCGCAAAAGTCTCGTCACTGGAAGATGCGATTGCCCTGGGCCAGGTCCGCCACTGCTAACCAGTTGGGTCACGGACTCAACCTCGGGCGTTGGGATGACGACCAGCTTCTTGTCCACCACATCGTACCCGAGGGGACCGGGCCGCCGGACCCGTTGCCCAACCGGTTCGCACAAAAGTGTGAATCTGGACGACTACAGAGGGACAAGAAGTTGCTGGACATGAGAGGTATCCCCAGAGAAGGAGGCACAGGCAATACGTTTGCGAGGATGGGTAAAATGTGGCGAAAAAGCCTCCTCGATTCAGCAAAATGCCATTGCATCTGGACGCACTCGTAGCTATGGTGCGAGAGCATAGCGCCGGTCGAATGGGTCCTGCCGACCCCTCTACGCCCGGACGGAGGACGTGTGATGAGCACTCTTGACAAAGACACTGTGCTGGCGGCATTGACTGAGCATTTTGGTGATGCTTTCGAAGTCGAAGAGATGGAGGAGGGCGGCCTGCTGCTCTTCAACGATGACGAGGCCCTGGAGATGGAAATCGTCACCGGCACCTTCGGCACCCTGGCGGCCTTCGAACTCTCCGTGGTGGTGCCCCTCAAGACCTATGAAGAGGCCGACAAAGAGATGCTCGAGGCCGAGTGCATCGACGCCCTCGAAGAGCTCTTCGAAGCTGATTTTGGGGAGACCTACAGCCTCGAAGAAAAGGGCGACTGGAGCCCGGGCTGGTCCGAAGATCTGGACCCGGACAAAGATGAACCGGATGTCACCTTCTTCAGCCTCGCCGTGACCCGCCCCGTCCCGGATACGAAAACCATCATCGCCGTCCTCGAAGACATCGCCAAGAGCGAACTCTGGATCGTCAGCGACTAATCTGCAGTGTACGACTTCTGACTCTGCCAGGACCGCCTCTCATTCGATTCTCGCCACAGGCTCAGGCAAGAGCAATTGAATGGTTACCAGGTCGGTATCCGTCTCCCACGCCAGCGAGCCGTCCGATTCGGCCACGCCTTCCTTGGCAATGAGCACCTTGACGTTGGCGATCCTTTCGTCGGTGGGCGGGTGCGTCGAGAAGAGCTCTCCCAGATCGTCAAGGAACGAAAGCACGTCATCTTCGCCCCCGCGCGGAGTTCCCTCCAACTCCTGCAATGTTTCAAAGAAGTGGACGATGCCCCAAGGGTTGTACCCCGCGTCGATGGCATAGCCAACACCCAGGGAATCAGCCTCCAATTCCTGGTCTTGACTGAACGTCAGACCAGCACCAGCCTGGATCGCCCCCGCCACCAGTGGCCCTAGATCCTCATCTCCCAGGAGGTCAGAAATCCCCTCAGCAAAGACGTAGGTCTCCATGGACTGCACGCCGTGGCGCGCCGTGACGTGCCCGATTTCATGGGCAATGACACCGGCAATCTCGGCCCCCGATGAGGCGGCGCGCAGCAGGCCCACGGTGACATAGAGATACCCGCCCGGAACCGCAAAAGCATTGATCTCCTCGGCATCCAGAACCGTGAAGTGCCACGTCAGGTTGGCACGATCCGTAATACTGGCAATGTACTGCCCCATGCCATTCACATAAGCCTTGATGGCAGGGTCACCAACCAATTCAGGCATCTCCTCGAGGATCTGCAGATGGTACTCTGCCCCCAACTCAATCTCGGTCTCCTCCGGAATCAGCAGCGATTCCTGCCCCAGGCCAGCACAGGCGGAGAGCAGCAACATAGCCAAGACCCCAAACAACAATCCGTTCAAATTCCTCATGGCAACCTCCGTACCGCCCTATTGTAGATCCACCGCACAGCGAAGACCACCCCCTGGGCCGGTGACAAAACATTGAGCCAAACGAGTTGCTGGAGTACCATGGCTGACAAGGAGGCTTCACATGTGCAAACCAAAGCTCGCTGTCGCTCTAGCCTGCCTGCTTCTCGCCGCGTGCGGGGGGGACCAGGACTCGAACCCCGCTGAGGTAGTCTCCTTCGACCTCTGGCAGCCTGGGGACATCTCAACCACCCCGGAGACCTCGCCTGAGCCCGAGACGAAGACGCCCGACTCCCCCTTTCCCGAGGACTTCATCGTCTCCTTCATCTACAAGGGCATGGTACCCAACGAAAACACCGACAAGTCGGACCTCTATATTGTCGATTCCGCAGGCGAGAACCCCATGGCCCCGGGGGTCAAAGCCCCCCTGGCTCTCACCCCCTTCGCCATCGATCCTGATGCCTGCCAACTGGTCCTGGCGAAGAAAGCCGACGGCACGCCACTGACCACCGCCCCCTGCTCATGCAACCTCGGCTGCACCATCGATGACACCCTCACCTGGATCGCCGTGACCGTGGAGAAACCCTCGGCCAATGGCTTCGCCTTTCAGATCGGGAAGTTTAATGCAGAACTTCAAGTCCAGATGGTCAAGGGTTCAGTTTTCCAGAATATCGTGGACCTTGCCTTCACCGCTGGCTACCTCTACTTCTCCCAAGTAAAGTATTGCCATGAGACGGGCTGCCAGTACCTCGTGTATCGCTATGACCTCGAAAATATTCCTGAACCGCAATCACAGTTTCTGATCCCCCCAGACGGCGACCCCGACCTGGTTGACGGGCAGGCCACCACCGACGGCCACTTCATTGCCGCCGACGACGGGCAGACCCTCGCCTTCATCTCTCCGACCATTCGCAGCGCTCGTGTTTACGTCTGGCGCCAGGGGCAGATCAAAGAGCTGGACTACCTCTGTCCTGGGGGCATGCAAGGTGACCACTGTACCGGCTCCGGAAGCAATTTCTCCGACCTTGACCCCCTCGCCCTATCGCACAATGGCAAGAAGCTCTCCTGGTTCATGCAAGGCCCTGACGGGCTTGAACTACGCTTCTACGATACCGACCTGGGGACCCTGCGTAAGCTGACTCTGATGGATACCACTGGCAAAGACTTTGCCACCGAATCCTGCAGTCAGATCCTGGGCAACGACTGGAAATTCAACACCGTCACGGAGCCTCGCTTCACAGACAACGATGACGGCCTCGTCTTTATCGCTTCATCCCACTGCGATACCCAGAAGCGCCCCTACACTGACGTCGTGAAGCTGCCCGTCGCCACTATTGAAACGGGCAATCTTCAGCAACACACCATCAAGAACCTCACCAACAACCCACGTGTCGACAGCCTAGAGAACACCATCATCCTGACCTGGGACCTCTCCCCTGATGGGGGCAATATTGCCTACGCCGCGAGCCCCATCTATGACGGCACCGGGAAGGAGTTGTCCCCGTCGTCGGCCAACGCCAACAAATCCCGCGAACTTTGGGTGGCGGATCTCCAAGGAAATCAGAAAAAGCAGATCACCTACAATGCCAAGTACACTTCTACGTGGGTCAAAACTCTGACCAGCAGTGCCGTGAAACCCTAGCCATGCGTCACTGGGCCGGCACTGCGTCCTCTTCGGCGGGCAATTCAGGTTCAGTCGACGAGACCCCCAGAAACGACTCAAAGTAGAGATTGGTGAAGTGAAACTCCACCGGCTCTCCACCGAAAACCTGCGCTGACAGGGTGCGTGCGATCTGCACCGCCTCTGCCCTCATATCGGCGTCGCCCACCACCTTGT
>CALGBT010000368.1 GCA_937884235.1 uncultured Pseudomonadota bacterium | reverse complement strand
AGCGATTCTCTGGGGAGATCATACAACGCCCTCCGGCCTTTTCTGCGGTGCGGGTTGGCGGCACGCGCCTCCACAAGCTGGCACGTCAGGGTGCCGACATCACGCTGCCCGAGCGGAACGTGACTTTCTACAGTATCCTGATCCGGAGTTGGCGACCAGATGGAGTCATCCTAGAAGTCTCCTGTTCCGCCGGCACCTACATCCGGTCGTTGGCCCACGACCTGGGCGAAGCCATCAAGGTCCCTGCCCATCTCGCATCGTTGCGACGTTTGGAGAGCCACCCCTTCAAGATTGAAGAAGCGGTGGAGGCGGATGAACTGCTGCAGGACAACGCGCCAATCGCCTCATTCGTGCGCCCCATCGAGGACTTCCTCCCCCCACTACCACGCATTGAACTGACTGCGGCTGAGGCCGTCACCGTGGGCCACGGCGTCTCCTTGCGCGGAGCACGAGTACGCGCCGGAGCCTGTCTCCTCATGGATGGTCCGGACAGACTAGTGGCCGTCGGCGAAAGTCGTCCAGATGAGGACCGAATCAAAATCAGGCGGGTGCTAGCTATTTAACCGCAGGCTCAATGGCCCGGGTACGCGGATTCCTGATTGTCGCAGCCGGGCGAGGTTCTGGACGCGTCGGGCTCAGCTTCCCCTCGCCTGCCGGTGGCGGGCCCCCCTCAAGAGTTGCTGAAATAGCGAGAACTAGAATCCCGTTCTTGTAGCGATGACCAGCCTGGAAGAAGAGGCCCCCGTTGCGGATGCGGATGGTGGTCTGCAGGTCCTTGATGGTCATGGTCAACTTGACAAACTCTCCATGAATGTCTCGAAAGCGCAGCCCGAGAGTCGACTGGTCTGGAAGCAGCATCTCCCCGGTCTTGTCCAAGGCTACGCGCAGAACACGGGTATCCAGTTGACGGAAGGATGAGTAGCGAGCCCCAAAGCTCTTCGCCAGGTACTCCCGGATCCGCTTGCCAATCTGCGGATCGACGTGATCGCCCTGCGCCGTTGCCAACAACACGGTCACTCGGAACTTGACCTCAGGTTCGCCAGCCCAAACCATAGAGGGCAGCATGAACAAGAAGACCAGAATGGGGACCCACCGCATTCTCATATCTTGTTTTCCTCCTGGACGGTCCCACCTTCGTCATCGAAATGCCAGACAACGGTGGGGTCCTCGCCGTCGGGATCTGCGTCAACAACAACCGTACCCGACTTCGCGTTATAGTACGTTATATAAGTCTCGTTCTTTCTGAAAGGCCGCTCTTCATGGCGGGGGCGACGAGGCGTCTTCGCAACAGCCTTGGCCAGATCCGACACCACACCTGGGTTGACGACAGCATCGGCGGGTCCACTTGGTGAGGATGACTCGGCAACGGTGGGTGCGATACTCCTGGTTGACCCGTCGGGCGAAGAATTGGTGGCATAGATCAATGTGGCGGCAATAATGGCAACCGCGACCGTGGCCGCCACGCCAATTGGGGCCACCGGAGATGCCAGCCCGATGCGATAGCGCTCCAACCAATCAGCAAACCGCGCCTTGAGCGATGGCGGACGATTCTTGATGCTCCGCAGAACTCCAGGCAAGAGATCCTCCAGGTCCGCACGGCGCACCTCCTCTACATATACTTCTCGAACCAACGCCCGCAACCTCGATACTTGCTCATACTTGACGCGGCAGGTCCCGCAATTGGCCAATTCTTCTTTGACCAGTTGCTCCTGCTGCGGAGTCAACTCACCGTCCAGGAACTTCTCCAGGCGCTCACCGGTTTGCTGGCAATTCTTAGTCTCGTTCATAGCATCACCTCGCAACGTCAGTTCAAGTAAGGAGCCAGGCGCGCCTGCATCTTTTTGCGCGCATGATGCAACCGGGACATCACTGTGCCGATGGAGATGTCGACCACGTCGGCGATCTCCTGGTAGGACATTCCCTCCAACTCCCGGAGCACCAGAACCTGACGGTGCTTCGGGGAGAGCTTGTCCATGGCTTCCCGAATCTTGGCGGCCAACTCCTCACGCAGCAGCCGTCCGGTGGGGGTCTCACGGGATGCGGAAGAGACGACCGGGAAGATCTCCTCCTGCAACGCCGGCTTGTGTCCATAGGTATCGTCGTATTCATAGAGCCTCACCTTCCGCCGCCGGTAATGGTCAATGCAAATATTGACCGCGATCCGGTACAACCACGTGTAGAAGGAAGAGGTGCCCTCGAACGACCCCAGATGCCGGTAAACTCGCAGGAAGACTTCCTGACTCTTCTCCTTCGCCTCCTGATGGTCACTGATCATCCCGTAGATAATCATATAGACCTTCCTCTGGTATCGAAGCACCAGCTCTGTGAAAGCGGTCTCATCGCCCAGCTTGAAACGCTCGACCAATACTTTGTCATCCGCTTCCAAGACCTTCACCACCGGAGAACTTAGAACGTTGATGGGGTACGACTATTCAACCTTTGTCGGAGTGTAGCGCGATTGGTGGAGCATGGCAATACGAAGGTTACAGCAAGTGCGACCGCTACAGTTCTGTCAATTCGTTGGCGTTTTCTGGGCAGACTCGTGCGCAAGAGACTTGACATCGGCCTTTCGGTTTCCTACTAATACAGTAGAAAAACACCCTGACAGGCTGCGACAGTCAGTTCACGGGTACTATACGGGCAGTTCCAATGGACATGGATAGAGGTGGAGGGAGTCATGAGTCAGGTGGATAGGAAGCAAAGACCTAAGATCGCTGGTGACATCACGGAGTTGATTGGCAACACTCCACTGGTCTACTTGGACCGGGTTGGGGGTGGTTTGCCGGGCCGGGTGGCCGCTAAACTTGAATCCTTCAATCCCTGTTCCAGTGTCAAGGACCGGATCGGTTTCAACATGATCGACTCGGCTGAACGCGCCGGCGTGTTGAAGAAGGGAATGACCATTGTTGAGCCCACCAGTGGCAATACCGGCATCGGCCTCGCCTTTGTCGCGGCCGTCAAGGGCTACGCTCTGGTATTGACCATGCCTGACACCATGAGCGTCGAGCGACGAAAGCTGCTCTCGGTATTTGGTGCCGAGTTGGTGCTAACCCCAGGGTCCGAAGGCATGAAGGGTGCGATCAACAAGGCGCGTGAGTTGCTGGACGATGGTACGGCCCAGTTCATGCCACAGCAGTTTCAGAACCCGGCGAACCCCGAGGTCCACGCCAAGACCACTGCTCTGGAGATCTGGGAGGACACGGAAGGCAAGGTCGACATCCTGGTGTCGGGTGTTGGTACTGGCGGGACGATTACCGGCGTTTCTGGCGTCCTCAAGGCACTCAAGCCTTCCTTCATCGCTCTTGCCGTAGAGCCGGAGGATTCTCCAGTCCTTTCCGGTGGCGCTCCCGGTCCTCACAAGATTCAGGGCATTGGGGCCGGATTCGTGCCAGAGATCTATCGTCGCGATCTGGTGGACGGCATCTTGAAGGTAGGCAACGACTCGGCAGGCGAGATGGCACGCCGCCTGGCAGCTGAAGAGGGCATCCTTGTGGGCATATCGTCAGGTGCAGCCGCCCACGCTGCCATTGAGGTGGCGTCTCGGCCCGAAAGCGCGGGCAAGCTCATCGTCGTCGTGCTGCCCGATACCGGAGAGCGCTACCTCTCCACCTGGCTCTTCGAGGGCCAATATCAGAAGACTGGCGTCGAGGGCTAGGCTGTGCCCAATACCTTCGCAGACAAACTTGAAGTCGCTGCTCGGTCCATCGCTGGCCTGAAGGGAGCCGTCGTTGCCTACTCCGGCGGAGTTGACTCGACATTGCTACTGGCCGTTGCCCTGCGGGCCCTGGGGCCGACGCGCGTAGTCGCGGCCATGGGAGTCTCTCCCAGCCTCGCCCCGACGGAACACATTGAAGGCCTGAGGCTGGCACGGAGCATGGGGGCCACGGTCATCGAGGTCCCGACACATGAGATGGACGACCCGCAGTATTCTGCCAATCCTCCGAACCGCTGCTACCACTGCAAGCGTCATCTCTTCACCACCCTGCAGGGCGTAGCAACGGAGTATGGATTTGAAGCGGTCCTGGAAGGCTCCAACAAGGACGATGATTCCGACTACCGGCCGGGGCGGCGTTCCATCAGTGAGCTGGGCATTCGCTCCCCGCTGCTGGAGGCAAACATGTCCAAGGCCGACGTCCGGGCCGCCTTGAAATCCCTTGGTTTGCCTGTGTGGAGCAAGCCGGCGCAAGCCTGTCTTGCCTCTCGTATACCATACGGTCAGGCTTTGACTCCCGAGCGCCTGGGGCGCATTGGCAGGGCCGAGAGCAGGCTGCGCGCGCTCGGCTTCCAGCAACTTCGGGTAAGGGACTGGGAGGAACTCGCGGTAGTCGAAGTTGCTCCCGAGGAGTTGGAGCACCTCTTTGCCCGGGAAACGCGTCTGGCGGTAGTAGCAGCCTTGAAGGAAGAGGGCTATCGAAGGGTTACCCTGGATCCTGAAGGTTACCGCATGGGCTCGCTCAACGAGGCCCTGAACCTGGTTTGAAAGCCGCTCCTAGTACTCGCTGATACGCGCCCGTATCAGTTCGCCGTCACGTCGTTTCCAGCGGACCTCCGGCGGCCCCCCGCGCCGACATTGCACCTGAATCGCCAGGGTACCATCAGTTGAGAAGTCCGAGACACCCACATTTGTCCGAGACTGCGGCATTCCCTGGCAAGTTACATAGAGGGCACCGCGCACTATCACCCTGAACCCCTCATCATTGTAGAGGCGCAACGCCAGGCGACCGTCGGCCAGAGTAGTGAGGGAGGCATCAACGGGCAACGATTCGACTGCATCCCCCATGACAACGACCTCCCCGGCCCCCTGCCTGACCAACTCGCGAGCGATACGGCCTAGGCGACTGGTCTCGGCATAAGTCTTGGCAACTTCGGCCAGGGTCTTGCCCGCCTGGTGCGTGCCGGCTCTGGCCAGGGAACGGAGAGCCCGCTCCTGCACGTCCTCCTGGCCGAGCTTCAGCAGAATGGCGAGGTCGGTCTCGAACCCCCTCGCCGATCGCCCCTCCAGTACTGAAAGAGCGGCACGCACGATATTCACGTCGGAATCATGGAGCGCTCCGCCAATGGTCTCCTTGGTCAACCATTCGGGGTCAGACGCAGCCACGGTTAGTGCCGTGGCCCGGACATCGGCAGCGCTGCTTGCACGCGCCGCGGCGAGCAGGGGTGGGCAGCTGGCAGCGCGGACCAGACAAACTCCCTCAAGGAGTGCGGTTTGCGCCACGGGCGAGGCTTCGCTAAAAGCAGCGAGGGCAGTTTCGGGAGCCGCGGGGTGATCACAGGCGGCAATGGCCAGCGCTGCTGACCGAGCCACTGCTGGCACGGCG
>CALGBT010000367.1 GCA_937884235.1 uncultured Pseudomonadota bacterium | reverse complement strand
GTGAATGGAACCTTGAGGGCTTCTCGGAGACACTCCTCGAGCGGCTTTACCGCGTCTACTACGGGACTGACAAGACGCTGCTCTATTTCACCCTGGGCAAGATCGGGCCCAAGGGCACTGCCGAGGCTCTGCGCACCCTCCAGGAGAAGGCGCACACGCCGTGGATGTACCAGCAGTTCGCCCTTGCCAATCTTGGCGATGATGCTGCCGGGCAGAAGCTCATCGACGTGCTGCAGGATGGCACTTTGACAGACAAACGGGATGCCTCGTTCCTCTTGGGAGCATTGGACTCGGCGGCTGTGATTCCGCGTTTGGAGGAGCTCATGCGCACCGCCGATCCCTTCACGGCAGTGGCTGCCGCTGGTGCGCTCCTGGGTCATGGTCACCAGGAGGCCACCGGGTACCTCTACAAGGTTCTCAAGGAGGGCACGCCAATCGTTGCTGACGAGGCGGCCCGGGTCTTCCTTATTGCCGATGACAAGGATATTGACGCGTTTCTCAAAGAAGCGGTGAGCAAGGAGCGTGACATCGTCACTAAGCGGCGTAGCGAAGAGCTGCTCTATCAGCGCCAGCCCAAAGAGTTCAGATAGAACATTCGGTGACTGCGCCCGCGAAATCCGACGTCCTTGTTCGTATCTTGCTCCTTCTCGTGCCGGCAACGGCGTGGGCGGCATTTCCCTTCTTCTCGGACTTCTCGACGCCGAAGCTGGTAGTTGCCGGCCTGCTGGGGGCTCCCCTCCTGTGGCATCTGCGCAGGGTACCGCTGCCACAGCCCGCGGGCTGGATTCCTGTCGCCTTTCTCGTCGCGTCGCTGCCCGCCTTCTGGCGAGGGCCCGATGGCGACCTGGTGCACCAGGCCCTGGTTCTCGAAATACTTGCTCTCGCCACCTGGTGGGGGGCGGCCCGCTCCCGGAGTGAACTGGTCCACCGGTTGCCCGCCTGGCTGCTGGCCGCGGGGCTGGGAGTGCTCTGCTTTCGTGCTGGCGAGTGGCTCTGGCCGGGTGGCCCCTTCGCCATTGGGGCGCTTGATGGCTCTGCTACACTGGGCAATCCCGATCTCACCGCGGAGTTTCTCGCCATCCTGCTGCCCCTGGCAATATGGCGGCTCTGGCAACCCGGCAGTGGTGGGCGAGTTGCGGCCGCGGTTCTGGTGGTCGGGACGATTTCCGTGCTGGCGACTCACGATTCCATCACCGCCCTTGGAGTTGCCGCGGTCGGTCTACTCTCGCTGGGCATCGTGAGCGTTAGGCGCTGGCCCCGAATGCGACTGGCTTCGCTGGCTATCACGCTGGTCCTGGGGGCCCTCGCCCTCTTCTCGGTCGGGGAGCGGCCCGCTCTCCAGGGCCGGCTATTCCTCTACAGGACAGCTTCGATGGTAGTCGCCGACGCGCCGTTTGCAGGTCACGGTGAAGGTGGCTTTGGGGGGGCCTACATGACTGCACAGGGGCAGGCCCTCCAGGTTGAGCGCAGCCAGCGCAGTTACTGGACTAACGCCCGCCACGCTCACAACGTGCTGCTCCATGTATGGAGCGAGCGCGGGTTGGTGCCCCTCCTCCTGCTGGTGCTCTTTCTCGGGGTGGGCCTCTGGCGGGTGCGGGCCGGGCCCCCGTGGCAATTGGCGGTTCTCCTGGGGGCCGGAGTCTCTTTCCTCGGCTCCGTCTCCTGGGACCACGTGGCCTTTCGGTTGCTGGCGAGCCTGCTCCTGGGGATGGCGTGGTCGGTGGGACCAAAGCCGGTGCGCTGGGCTCGAATTCGTTTGGCCGCAGCGGCTTCGCTGGCGGCGCTGGTCGTGCTCCTGCCCAGCTGGCATGCCGCGGGGGATTATCTCTTTGGCAGCGGCGAACTCGAGGCTGGCAATCGCCTCGTCCAGGACAACAGCCGCATCCAGTTTGCCCTGGGTCAACAGCATCTCGCTGAAGGCAAGGAAGCAAGCGCCCGGACCCTGCTCGTAACCTCCCTGCCCGGCCACCCCAATCTCGGCACCCTGCTTACTTTGGGCAACCTGGAGACCCGTGCTGGCAACTTCGCCGAGGCCGAGCAGTGGTACCGTCAGGTCCTCGCCTGGAAGCCCGATTTCGCCGCTGCCTACGCCAATCTCGCCTGGCTTTACCATCGCTGGGGCGAGGAGTCTCTTGCTGACCGTCATCTCACCCGGGCCCTCTCCCTGCGGCCTTCTGACCCGGCCATCCTCAAGATTGCCCGGGAGATCTTCGCCCAGCGCCGCGCCGGCAAGTAGTGGTCCCGCCGTGCGGCGAGGCCTTTCTTTCAGTTTCCTCCACCTGGGGCATAATCTCTAGAGACGAGGTGAGCCCATGTTGGAGATGCTGGCAGTTGGTCTTGGTGGTTTCGTGGGGGCTGTATTGCGCTTTGGCGTTACGAAGTGGGTGGCGCGCTTCGGGTCAGGTGGTTTCCCCTACGGCACATTCGTGGTCAACGTTGTTGGTTGCCTGATCATCGGCATAGTTTTTGCGCTAATTGAAACGCGGCCCCAGATCTCAGCCAACGTGCGCCTCTTCGTGATTGTTGGCCTACTGGGATCGTTTACCACTTTCTCTACTTTTGGCTACGAGACCTTCGAGTTGTTGCGTAACGGATTGTGGGGACTTGCGACGGCGAATGTCATGGGCAGCGCCGCCCTGGGACTGTGCGCGGTGGTTGCCGGTCGCTTTGTTGGGCGGCTGGTGTAGTTGTTGCAGCCGGGTCCTGGGGGAGAGAATTGCCGACTACTAAATTATAACTTCCGCTCTCTCGCATACTTAAAGCAGATTATCTCCCTGCCGTGACGACGATTTCTCTTGTAACCTTGCGCCTGTGTGCTTAACCTTGCGCCCGTCTATTTAGGGCACTCGCTGCGTACGGCAGGAACGGCCTGATTAGGTGCCCTGAAAAGGGCGTGTCGAGGCCAATGACATAGCGGAAAACGAATTGGACGGTGGCAATCCACCTGACACAGCTCACTTGAACAGGAGGGAGCAACATGGGAAAGAGTGTATCACAGAAGATTAT
>CALGBT010000366.1 GCA_937884235.1 uncultured Pseudomonadota bacterium | reverse complement strand
ACCTGTGCACCAGCCGTGTGCCCTAGACCTACGGCAAGAGTTCTCGGACGTTTGCCCGGTGTCAACGCCAGGCACGACTCCATCAGAACCCAACCCGACGGGTCGCGGAATACATTCTCCCGAATGAACTGAGCAGCCAGAACAAGGGCTTCCATGGGAGGTCGCATCGGATCCGCATTGTAAAGGATGGAAGGGTGCCGGGGTTGCCAGTTCGCCTGCAGGGCTCCTTGTTTCCGGACCTCTGGCCATCGTGGGTACAGCTTTCTAATGGCCGCCAGGTCGTTCTTGAACAGCCCCGGCCATTCCGCAGAGCAGCCCCCGCCGCTTTCATCGGCTTTGTCACACCAGTTGTGCAGCTCCGACTTCTTCTTGTCGTAAGCCTGCCAATGGAAGTACGGGGCACCGTCAATGAACGTGTCCGGGACGGATTCCTGGAACGGCAGTCCCAGACTTACATCATGGAGAGCCCGCTCAACGCCAAAGGCGGCCCGTACAGCAACGTTGGGCTCCACCTTCTCCGCCGACTGTGCGTAACTCATGGCCAGGTCCATTACAACCCCAGGGGGCCGTTTCCTGCGGCGTCGTTGCATCTGCTGGTTGACATGCCAAGCCAACGTGAAGGGTCTTCCCGCTGGAGACCACTGTCGCCGCGTGAGCAACCGGTGCAGCATTTCGGACACTGCCTGATTACCCCTGGGCTCAGCCCAACGGTGCAGAGTATCTATGCGGCGACGTCGCTCCCGGCTCGTACGTCGCATCCCCCTGCGTCCCCGGCCATGGAATCCTGTTGGCATCGGTTCTCCCCTCACGCTCTTGGCTGGTCGTTGACGCAGTCCTCAAGCACCCGCCTGGCCATCTCCAGAATGGTCTCAACCCTGTCTACCCAGCGCAGGAGCAGTTCTTCATCTGTGGTCCAAATGTGGTGCCAGGGGAAGCGGTTGCGAAGTTCCCCGTAGTGCAGAAGGCGATGGACATTCAGAAAACGAGCGACCACTTCGAATCGAGGTATGAGAGAATCGAGAGGCAGTGCCAGAACGCTGATTGACGGACGCCCATCTTCAGGCAGGCGGAAGTAGGTACGGCTCATTTCGACCCACTGGCGGTAGTATTTCTTCGATACCCCGAGTGCCTTGCAGACCCTGTCTTCGGGCACTCCGCACTTCACCGCCAGATGGGCTATTACAATGGCAGCAAGTAGACGCCCCACTCGTCCGTCTCTGGTACCAGTTGACAGGCTCCTCCGGGCGGATATGGCGAGTTCAAGACGGACATTATCATTGAGGCCGGCATCGAGAAACTTCAGTCTCATTGTTCCTGGCGTGTTTTCAATCGGCGTTGTCATCGTGTGCCTCCTTTCTTTGCAGGGCAGCGAGCACCGCGGCCCTGTCGTAACGTGGTGTGCGACTCCCGACGCGCAATTGGGGAATCAGTCCCTTCCTTGCGAGTCGCCTAACGGTGCGGCTTGATACCCGGAGCAGACGAGCAACTTCGCCTGGCGTCAATAGGGGGCTGCAAGTGCACTCTGTTTCGCTTCCGGGCATGACTTCTGGTGTGTGCATTATCATCCTCCTTTGCTCTACCTATAGCCCTTTATAATGACTCTACCGGTCAGCCTGGGAGGTGACCGGACATTGCACGATACCGAGCAGATTCACGGAAGTGCTCCCTGAAGAGCGAGATATTTGAACATCCAGGCATATTGATGCGGCAAACCGTGCCATCAAATGCAAAACGGGTGTGTGGTCAGCCCGTCGGTCTGGAGCGGCAGCCCAGAGAACGCACGGGCCGGGAGGTTGCGGTGGCGGATGGACGTAAACGGGGGGTTGGTCACCTTTTCGGTTCCGGAGGCCCATAGAGAAACCGGAGACATTCTTGCTGTCCGCGTTCCTTTCGAATTGCGCGTGCTCGGGCTCGCGTAAGGGAAGGTCGGGGAGGTGAACAAATGGAGCGTTCTGGAAAGCCCAGGTTAGCCTTGAAGTATGTGCCAAAGCGACCGGTCGGGACGCACAACTCCTGGTGGAGCAATTGGGCATGGCAGGATGTTGGAAACCAGAAAGTCGGTCGTGACGTCTCCTTGATGAGATGGTTGCAGACGCAGCTATGCAAGAGTAAGGGCGGGAGGCCTGGAGACTGAGGCTCATTTGGTGTCCACAACCACCCGGTTGTTGGATCGGTCGCACCCCGGCGTTGTGACCCCCGTAATAGGCGCTTCAAGCCGGGTTTGAGGGTGGAGGCTTTTGACCCCCGGCAGTGGGCCGGGGCCATTCTCCCGCTTCCCGCAGGCGACGGCGCAAGGTATTGCGATTGACTTGGAGGATGGCTGCTACCTGTTTGAGGCCTCGGCCTTCATTCAACAGTGCCGCAGCGGGTCGCAGGTCGATCGCAACAGTTGGCCTGCCGCAATGTTTGCCTTGAGCCTGGGCTCGGCGGACACCGGCTAGTACACGCTCACGGGTCAAGGCCAGTTCGAATTCGCTGATAGCTGCAATGAGGGTGAAGAGAACCTTACCTATAGCTGTGGTCGTATCGATCTGC
>CALGBT010000365.1 GCA_937884235.1 uncultured Pseudomonadota bacterium | reverse complement strand
GAATGCAACGGTGACGAGACTTGCGAAACGTGTGTCGATGACTGTGGCGAATGTGTTGCTGAGTGTGGCGACGGCGAATGCAACGGCGACGAGACCTGTGAAACGTGTGTCGATGACTGTGGCGAATGCGTTGCTGCAGAGTGTGGCGACGGCGAATGCAACGGTGACGAGACTTGCGAAACGTGTGTCGATGACTGTGGCGAATGTGCTGCTGAGTGCGGCGACGGCGAATGCAACGGTGACGAGACCTGTGAAACGTGTGTCGATGACTGTGGCGAATGCGCTGCTGCTGAGTGCGGCGACGGGGTCTGTGGTGACGACGAGACCTGCTTGACGTGTGTTGACGACTGTGGCGAGTGCCCACCAAAATGTGACACGTGCGACGACCCCAAGTGCGAAACCGACAACGGTGTTGAAGTAACTGGTGGCGTTGATTCCAACTGCAGTGCCTCCCCCGACGGCCCGGCGACGCCGCTGGTGGTTGTGCTCTTTGCTCTGCTCGCTCTGGCCCTGTGGGGGCTCCGTTCTCGCCCCTTTCGTTCGCTCCTCGTGCTGGCCCTGGTCGCCTCGACGCTGACTGTGGTCGGTCCCGGGGTTGCCCTGGCACAGGGTACACAGGATGTGCAGATTGAGAGTCAGTTCTTCAAGCCGACCCCCTTTATTGGCGACTGCTTCACTGTCGGTGATGGCAAGACCATGGGCAAGTGCAAGTGGAACGTCGGGCTCATGCTCAACTACCAGAACGACCCACTGGTGCTGCGGACTACCGACGGTGACGAAATTGGTGCGCTCGTGGAACACCAGCTTGTGGCCAACCTTCTGGCAGCCTACAAGGTACTTGATTGGCTGGCTGTTGGACTGGACGTCCCCATCACGTTGCTGCAGCTTGGTGACAACATCACCGGTTTTCCGGAAGCAGGGGTCGCTGGTATTGGCGACATTCGCCTGGTTCCTCGGGCCCGCCTCTATCAGACGGAAGATGGGTTGTTCACTCTGGGGGCAGAGTTGATCGTTTCCTTCCCCACGGGCAAGCTCATTGACAACTACATGGGCCGCAACGGCTTTGGTATCATGCCCCGCCTGCTGGGTGGCCTCGACTTTGGTCGTGGTGGCCTGGCGCTGAATCTGGGTACGCTGCTGGCAACTGGCGAAGACACCGCGCTCAACGTCGAAACCGGCCATGCCCTTGATGCTCGATTGGGCGGTTGGTTTGGTATCGTGCCTGACAAACTGGATATCATCGCCGAAGCCGCGATGCAGATGAAGCTCACTGAGCCCTTCGCCGACATGGAGAACAACCCGGTAGAAGCCACCGGTGGTCTGCGCTACCACGTGGGCAACGGACTCATCGTCAATTTCGGCGGTGGTGCCGGTATCACCGAAGGCGCCGCGGCTCCTGACTTTCGCGTCATTGCCGGTGTGCAGTACGCCTCTTGTGGCGAGCCCCCGCCCCCGCTGGCTCCGCCCTTCTGCGACCCGGACCCCGATGGCGACAAGATCTGCAGTGCATGTGTCAGTGAGCAGGGACGGGAGAAGGAATTTGCCAGCGTCTGTACCGGCAAAGACCAGTGCCCTGAAGTTCCCGAAGACATGGACAAGTTCGAAGATTCGGACGGCTGTCCTGACCCGGACAATGACAAGGATGGCGTTTGTGACCCATGGGTAGCGGAGAAGGGCCTGGAGAAGAAATACAACGGCACTTGCAAGGGCAAGGATCAGTGTCCCATGGACCCCGAAGACAAGGATAACTTCGAAGACGAAGATGGTTGCCCGGAACCGGACAACGACAAGGATGAGTTCTGTGAAAGCTGGGTGGCTGAGAAGGGTCTGGAAGCCAAGTATAAGGACGTCTGCAAGCCGACGGACAAGTGCCCCAATGAGCCGGAAACAAAGAATTCCTATCAGGACGATGACGGTTGTCCGGACAAGGCGGTGGTCATTGAGGAGAAGAGTATTCTGATACTCCAGAAAGTGGAGTTCTACCTTGATGAGACGCGCATCAAGGAAGAGAGCTACCCGCTGCTGGACGAAGTGGTTCAGACGTTGAAGGATAACCCGCAAGTTCTCAAGGTCCGCATTGAGGGGTACACGGATTCCCGGGCCAGCGATTCCTACAACAAGAAGCTCTCCGCGGGCCGTGTCAAGACCGTCGAGAAATACCTCGTCGATCATGGCATCGAGGCTGGCCGGTTGACGTCGAAGGGCTTTGGCGAATCAAAGCTACTGATCAAGAACGCCAAGACCGAAGAGGACCACCAGCGCAACCGCCGGGTTGAGTTCATCATCATCAAGATGGCCAAGTAGTCTCTGCCCCACCCTGCCCCAATTGGCGTAACGCCCCTTACCTGTGCCTCGTCATTATTGGATCGGTATGGATGACAGGTCCGTGTAGCGTTCCGGAGCAGGGCATGGGAATCAGTTACTAGCTACGCAACCGGGTAAATGCTGTGCCGATAGACAAGCTGGTGCCAAGATTTCCGGCCCCAGCGCAAACCTCGCCACCTCTCAACTGTACGGGTCTCACCTGCTGGACTGAGTATTCCGCCAGAGTTCCAGGCAGCGGAGCCGGCACTTCGTGGCCCCGCACGGTGACCATCGGCGGATGCAATATCTAGACCTCCATCAACTTCTCCGTAACGTGCTATTTGCACGATAACGAAGCTAATGTCATGGTGCGGTATCGGCGTTAGGGAGGGCCCATGAAACAGACAACCGACCTGCTGA
>CALGBT010000364.1 GCA_937884235.1 uncultured Pseudomonadota bacterium | reverse complement strand
TCAGTAAGGAAAATACTGCCTTGCGAGAGGAGTTGGCTCAGGCTCGTGTGCGCGCTGCGGCGGAATCCATGCAGCCCGAGCAGGCGGGTTCCCCTGACGAAGACTTCAACGAACTCTTTGTGCGCCTCGAAGAGGGGTACAAAGCGACTATCGAGGATCTTGAGCGTCTGATTCAGGAGAAAGATGAAATGATCGCCCGCCTGGCCGCTGCCGAGGGGACTGCGGAGGACGAGACTCCGGTCCTGGCTAAGGAATTGGAGCGTGAGCAGGAGCGTCTGGCCGAGGTCACGCGCTCATTGCGCCAAACCGGAAAGCTGCTTGAAGAGTTGGCCCGCAGTGAAGCCGAGGTGGGATTGGAAGACCTCCTGGGCAGAATTGCCAGTATGGCCGAAGAGGCAGAGCATCTGGCGGCCAGCTTTGGCTTCGACGAGGAGACCGTGGTGGTGGATGCGAAATCCATTGTTGACGGGCTCAGAGATTCCTGACCGGCAGGTCACGCTACCGCTTAACCGCCCGTTCATTGACGATGCGCTTAGCTATTCTGGTGATGGTGGGCGATACGTCCCGGTTTTTGCAGATGTCCTTGAGGTCCTTCTCCCGCATGTGCTTGAGGAAGCCGATGGCATAGGCTGGTGGCGTCTTGGGATTCTGCACCAGTGCTTTCTTGACGGAGTAGTTGCGTGTCCAGGCGCGCCCGGCGGCGATGATTCGGAGTACATCAGAGGCCAGGCCTTTGTTTCCAGCATAATCCAGGACTTCCCGTTCATTGACGCCGGGATTTCTCATGACTGCCGTACAGACCAGTTTGTTGGAGTCTTTGACCAGTACTTTTCGTGCTGATGCGTTGCCCATAAGTGCGACCCGTACTCGCTCGGAGACGTTCATGTCCTTGATGCGTTCGGCGATGAAGGCGCTCTGCTTCTCTTCGTCTTCCTCTCCATCCTCCAGCATGGCGGCAGATAGAACTGCAAAGAAGGCATCGTCTGAGTCGTCGTCAACGTCGCCTCCACCACCACCCAACAAGTCGCCGAAGTCGTCGCCTAGCTCCTGCCCTGCGAGGAGTTCGTCCATGAGGTCGGTTTCCGAACCGAACATCTCAACTTCGTCGTCCAGGTCGTAGGCATCGCCACCGAATTCACTGTCCAGCAGCTCCTCTGCGGAAAGGGAGCGGTCAGCGGGGCTGCTGGGAGCGCCCACCGGAGCCTTGGCGGCCTCATCTTCGAGTGCAGTGATGGCAGCTTGCGCCTGCGCCTCCACCACTTCGGCCTCCTCCTTCTCGCCAGGCCGGGCGAGCTGGGCCTCGCCGAAGACTGCCGCCACGATCTCTTTGTAGCCGGGCATGTGCTGAATCGGCAGGTTACGACGAACCGCGAATTCCATGACCACGGAGACCGTGGACATCTTGGCCTTGGGGTTATAGTAGATGCCCTGGACGATGGAGGGGCAGCGGCTCATCCTCTCCTGGTTGAGGGCGATGGAATCCAAGGGGGGGCCTTCGCCATGGCGCGCGACAAAGACGAAGGTTTCATCTGGTGTTGCGCGGTTGAGTAGAATCTGCTGCAAACACTCGTGCTCGCGCATGTAGACGCGTGCCAGACGATCCAGCACCGGAGGGGCTGTCTGCTCAGATCTCAGAACTGGCAGGACCGTGCTCCGGGGCAAATCGTCCAGGCTCTTGCGAGCCGTTTCGCGCAACTGAGCATCGCGATCGTTGGTGAGAAAGGCCAGGGCCGGCAGCAGAATGTCGGGCGGCATGGGAATGGCAGCGCGTGCGATCACCATCTTGCGGTTTTGGGCCGCGTCAGGTGCCAATATCGGGCGTAGATTCTCCGGTAACGCGTCGAGTGGTATACCTAGTTCCTTGATGTCCATCATTGACCTCTTGTGATGGGTCCTGCTGTGGATTGTATTGGGTAGTTGTCAGTGGGTCAACGCCCGTTCATCGAACGCCGGCGAGCTAGAACCACTTTGCCCTTTCCTGGTGATGCTCGATAACGTCAGCCATGTCAAACCAGAGCCTGAGGTATTGTGCCCTGGCATCAGTGCGCAGCGCGGTGGGGTGGGTCAGCAGTTTGGTAATCTGGCTCCGGTTTACGCAGCGGCGACTGCCCTCGGCGACCAGCCTTTTCGGCAGACCTATCTGCACGGAGTAGAAGAGGCGTTCGCCCAGGCGGGCGCCCAACAGTCTGGTGGCCTGGAAGCGGCTGGGCAGCGGGCTTTGCCACCAGGAGCGACGGGCTACGAAGAGTGCGGGATCGTTGGCCTTGAGCGTGGCGTGCAGCAGCTCCAGGTGGGGCCCAACCTGGGTGCCCACGACCCCCGCCAGTTG
>CALGBT010000363.1 GCA_937884235.1 uncultured Pseudomonadota bacterium | reverse complement strand
AGATCTACTGGTCACAGGTTATCTCCGGGGTGGCGGACACGCGCATCTTGGATGGGGTGGAGATGGCCTCTGGGAACATCGCTCTGGTAGGGGCCGCAAAACCAACAGGTGTGGCATTTCACAGCTGCTATCTGGCAGTCTCCGACCTCTCTGGTCTGTTGAAATGGGCCCATTTGGCGGGCGGTAGCCAGGCAAGCAGCTGCCACAACGTAACCAGGAGCGCTGCGGGGAGTTTGGTCGCGGTGGGCTCCATAGCCTCAGGCAACAGTCCGTGCAGTGTCGGGCTGTTTCTAAGTGCGACTCCAGACGGTTCAGCCATCACAACGGTTGAGGTGCCGGCGCCAAATCCCTACAATTGCCTGAGCCTCACGGGTGTGGCGGCCCTCAATGGCGGCGACGTCGTCGTCTCGGGAACCATCGACCACTTTCCAGGGAGTCGCGGCTTTGTTGGGCGGATTGACCCGACAGGGGCGAGTGTTTGGAGCCACACGTGGGAGTCTGAGGGCTCCCTGTTCCGAGATGTCTGTGCTGCTCCCGACCAATCCTCTATCGTTGCAGGAGTAAGGGGTAACGTTGAATCCCGCAAACTCTTTCTTGTTCGCTACTCTGAGCAAGGGGATGTGCTTTGGTCCAAGGACGGGGCAGAGGTGACTGACCTGGAACTGGTGTCGGTAGCCTGTCTCGCCAACGGCGGCAGCGTCGCGGTGGGCACCAAGAACTCCTTGCTTGCCGATAGTGTCGCCGAAGTGGTCCGACTTGACCCCGACGGCAATGAGCTTTGGGAAACAGAGGTACATGCTTGGGACAGTCTCTGGGTTCGGGACATTGTCTTCCACGAGGGTGGGGTGCTGCTGGCCGGAGCGGTTACTGCATTGCCCTACTTTGACAATCGCCAGGCCTGGATGGGGCGCCTGGATGCTATGGGGGAGAGTGAATGGGCCGGCCACCTGGAGGAGCCGTACGGGTTACTTACCGCACTTCCGGTGGTTTCCGGCACCACCATGATCGCGGTGGGAGACAGAGGGAAATACCCTGCCCTGGGGATGTCCGGCTGGCTTGTCAGTTCATCTTTGGAAATGGTGTGCGAGAGCGAGTAGTGCCGTTCTAGCTTTCGAGCGGCAGCCATTCCTGGGGCAAGATGCCTAGTCTCCCGGTCGAGTCAGCGCGCCAATAACCTGCTCATCGTCCAGGCGGGGAGAGTGGGCACCACAGGAGTCCTGCTGGCTGACTTCCCGGTCCTTAGAGGCATAGAAGCCGTGCTCCCTGAGCATTTCGAATTTGGGTCTGATGTTCTCCTCCAGGTCGATGTGGAAGAAACCCGGGAAGAGGTCTGGATGTTCCTGGATAAAATCAAAAATGAACTGGTGTTCGGGTGATGCCTGCAGGCGTCCGTCGTCACAGACTTCGTGGCCGGTGAGCATGTACTCTGGCAGCAAGGTCGGGTCGAATTCCAGGGTCACTTTGTCTTTGTACTCCTGGTAGATGTCGGTTTGCGGCAGCAGACATAGCAGTGAAGGAAGAATTCGGGCCCCAATCAGCCGGAAAGAGATCATCTGGAAGAGCGTCTGATGGAAGTCCTCCATGGTTTCGAAGGGGAATCCCCAGATGAAGAAGGTATCGACCCGCGGGAAGTGGAGGACCGCCTCGGACACCACGGCCATTGCCTCTTCGATGGTGAACCCTTTGCGGGTTCGTTCAAGAATCCGGTTGGACCCCGATTCGATGCCGAAACGAATCTCGACGCAGCCGGCATCGGCCATGGCCGCCATGACGTCGGCATCGGCGAGGTTGACGCGGGCGAAGGCCTTCCAGCGGACGGGGAGGCCAGTGGCTTTGAGCGTACGGCAGAATTCGTAGACCCGCTCCTTGGAACTGACGAAGAACTCATCCTGGAAGAGGAAGAGTTCTACGCCGTGCTTTTCGTGGAGCATACGCATCTCGTTGACGATGCCTGCCGGCGTTCGGAAATGGGGTTTGCGTCCCCACACCGGGGCCACGGAGCAGAAGGTGCATTCGTAGGGGCAGCCACGGGAGGTAATGATGTTGTGGCCGGCGTAGAGGTTGTAATCGAGCTTGTCCAGGGCTGGTAGGCCCAACGCTTCGAGGTCTTCGATGCGCTCGGCCTCGGGTGTCTCGACAATGGCTCCGTCGTGGCGGAAGAATAGACCGGGGACGTGGTGGAGGGGCGTGCCATCCTTCAAAGCCTGCACCAACTCAACCCCACTCACTTCGCCTTCGCCATGCGCGATAATGTCAATCCAATCGAACCGTTCGAGAATCTCCCGTTCTACCGCCTTGGGGCCGACCCCTCCCAGCACCAGAGTTGCTTCGGGGTATCGCTGACGCAGTTCCTTGGCGGCCAGTAGCGTAAAGGGGAGCAGGTTGGCCATGCAGGAGAGTGCAATGACGGGAGCCGGATTGGCACAGAAATCGGCCAGTGCGGTGGGCAACATCGGTTCTTCGTCGGGGCAGGTCTGGTAGTCGCGGAAGTCGACGGATAGGCCGGCTCGCTCCAAAGCGGCCGTCAAGTAAAGCGGCCCGAGAGGGACGTGCATCTCCCGTTCAAGGGCATCGACGTAGCGAATGAGGAGCATGTTGAGATTGATGAGGGTGATGTCTGCCTGGTTCATTGGGGGGCCTCGAGTCGGCTATTTCTGTTCGTCCATGTCCGGCAGGATGCCCCCTGGTGCGGGGAGATCGGTGAATTCGATGACGTCGGCTGGGTCTGTTGCGTCGGGTTTGAGGATATCTTCAACATCGGTGACGTCGTCGGGGCGGACGCCGCGTGTGCCTATTTCCTCGACGGACATTTCTTCCACCCGAATGTCATCGAGGATGTCGTAGTTGGTGCACCCCTTAGTCTGAGTATCCATCGCGCTGCAGGAAAGTGCCGCACTTGCTGCGGAAGTAACCAGAACAGCATTGACCACACCACGCATGAACCGCTTCTTGCCGTGGCGCTTGAGGTCGATGTTCTGCACCATCTGCAGGAGCGATTCCCGGGGGATCGTCGTGAGAACCGTGCGTTCGGTTGGGGTGAGAACGTCGCTAAGCTCTGCCAGC
>CALGBT010000362.1 GCA_937884235.1 uncultured Pseudomonadota bacterium | reverse complement strand
GCAAGTGCCTCAAAGAGGTCAAGTATCCTTCCTGTTGGAGCCACAACAACTGCCAGGCAGGCGAGCAATGCCAGGGGGCCGACGTCTGCCCCTGCGACGCTGACTGTGACATGGAAGATTCCCCCGGCACCTGCGTCGGCAGCGAGTTGCCCCAAGGCTGCTGCTACCAGGACGAGGATTGCGACCAAGGAACAGATGCAGCCTATGTTTGCGGCTGGAACGAGATGTCCGGAGAATGGGGGCGCTGCATGTGGCTGTTGGACCCGGGACAGTGCTGGGACAGCAGCGATTGCACCGACGGCAAAGTCTGCAATGGCGCGGCCTACTGCCCCTGCGATGCCCCTTGCGGCATGGCCGACATGCCCGGTAAATGTATGGATCCCAATCAGGCCGGAGACATCGGCGACCCGTGCGGCCAGGACGGCGGGGATTGCAAGCAAGGCCTGGTCTGCTGCTATCCTTGCGGTATCCAGGGCTGCATCTTCGAATGCTCCGAGCCCTGCGATGCTTCCGAGCCCTGGTGCGAGGGGGGCTGTCCGATGTACGCTTGAACCCCGCCTGAAGGAGAATAGATGCGTTTCGTCGCCAGCCTCGCACTCTGCCTGATTTGTTACACCTGCACCAACTCAACCGAAGAAACCACCTCGGACACCGCGGCGGAAGTCCTGGCTGACATCACCGCGCCCGCAGACATCAACTCGCCAGCCGATGCCCCTCAAGATGCCGACCCGCTGGCTGGCGAGGTCGGGCCGGAGATGGTTCCCATGCCCGACGATATTGCCGACCTGACCTTCGGCAAATTCTTCAAATGGACCAACCCCATAGAAGATTACATCAGCATCAACACCGAGGAACTAGGCCACGGCAACTTCATGAAGGAGATCTTCGACCTCACCGTCTTTGGCGACCGACTCTACTTCGGCTATGGCGATGCGACCCTCAACCTCGGACGCATCACGCCAATCGAGATTCGCTACTTTGCCGACCCCGCCAGCAAGGAATACGCCTTCGATTTCACCACCGACGAGGAGCAGATTGATCGCTACCGGCAAGACGACGACCTCCTCATGATCCCGGGGGTCGATGCCACCGAGGACGGGCTGCTGGGCAATGTCTACACGCTCCCCTCGGGGAACGAATGGTACAAGAGCCGGACCCTGGAGTGGGCCTGGCATGTGCACGATTCCGCACGCCTGGGCGACACCATCTACGCTTGTGGCAGCGGCGGCAGTCTCGATGACTACAGCGGGTCCACGGTGCATGCCTATCTGTGGGGCAGCGGCGACGGCGGTGAGAACTTCGAAGTCCTGGTGGACCGACCTCACCCCAATCCCCCGGGGGACCAGCGCCATGTCCATCTCCTGGCCAACGACGGCGAGCTCTACGTCTTCGGTTACTACAGCGACGATACCGGCACCACCTACGCCACCAGTTACCTGCTGGGCGAGGAGGCTTTGGTTCCCTGGGAGGGCCTGGGGGCCTTCTTCGTCCTCGACACAGCGGTTCTTGACCAGGAAAACGGATTGGTGGTGGGCGTCCACATCGAACAACCTCTTCGCCAGGGGGCCATGCTGGTCACCAATGGTGTTGGCGAAGAAGTGCTGGCACTGCAGGATTTCACTGTCCTGGACGTGGAACCCCTCGGCGACGGCCGCGGCCTGGTGCTCTATCTGGATGGCAATGACTATCCGCTGGAAGATACTGGCGGCTGGCCGGCCCACGTAGGCGTGCTCAACAGCGCGGGCGAGCTCACCGAAATCGCCAGCTTCTTCCCCACTATTCGCCCGGCTTCCGTCGCCTTCTGGCAGGGGCGTCTCTATGTTGGCATGGCTGACGGGAATATCTGGCGCGCGGCGGTGGAGGCTGAGTAGGCGGACTCCACAGCAACGACGGGGCTCACCTGAACAGCCCGCCGGGGCCGCCGAAACGTTGATTCATTTCTTCCTGGTACATCTTGAATTGCTCTTCGGTTAGAGTGCCACGGGCCTTTTCATCGAAGGCTTCCCGAGCGGCCTTGGCTTCCGCCCGCACATCGGCAAAGTCCTTTTCACCCTTGCGCATGGCCCGGAAGTTCTCGCGCATGGTCTGTCTCATTTCCGTTACTGCTGGATAGAGCTTGCCAAACTGCT
>CALGBT010000361.1 GCA_937884235.1 uncultured Pseudomonadota bacterium | reverse complement strand
CCGAGCGTGGTGGGATCTACGTCGACGGCGATACGGACATGTTCCCGCAGTTAGGGGCGGCGACTCCTGACTCCCTGCTATATGAGGAGAGCGTCGTTCGATATTCCTATGGTGGTGCCGGGTACGGGATGGGTTCGGCGGGCCATGCTGTCATGTCTTCGAGGGGGATGGGTGTGGGACACGGCGTCGGCGTATCGGGCACGTCGATGGGCAGTGTCTCCCAGGGGGCCAGCATGTTGGTCAGGGTCGACGACACCGCGGTGGAGGAGACCGCCGAGCCTCAGGTGGAGCAGGAGATTTCCACCTACCGAGCGTTGGAGCCGGTGACAATCCCGCCGCGGGCGTCGAGTATGGTGCCCTTGTTGAAGCGCCGTCTGCCCGGGGAATCCTTCACCATGGTTTCGGGAGGTGGTCAGCGTTCTTGTGTGCGGATGAAGAACGAGACCGGGTTGGTGCTGCAGTATGGGATTGGGAGTTTCTACATTGATGGGCGATTTCGGGGACAGAGCGAACTTGACCGCACTGAACCCGGGGACATTCGGGTGCTCTGCTTCGGTGAGGATCCGGACGTGGATGCCTCAGCCAGGGTGGAAGCAAAGCAGGACCTCAAGGCCATTGAGTTTCGCTACGGGAATCTCTATCGCCACGTGCTGTCAACCACGACGACGACGCACACTCTGGGTAATCGGTCTGGTCAGCAGCGAAGAATCGCCCTGCCGGTGGTCTACCCGCAAAACGGCCGCATCGTTTCTCCTGCAGGGTCGTTGCCCGGAGAGGGCAGTGAGCGATATGTGATGGTGAACGTGCCCGCTCGGGGTGAGGTGAGGCAGAAGGTTGTAGTTGAGGCGGGGGTGGAAATGCGGGTGATCCCAGATGTGGAGAGGCTGGCAGTTCTTATCAAGGAAGCCGCAGCCCAGCCGGAAGCGGTTGTTGCCGTCCTGCAAAGGGCGCTAACCAAGGCCCGCGAGCAGGAAGCGCTGTCGGCCGAGTCAGCCCTGCACTACCAGGCGATGGAGAAGGTCAGAGAGTCCCTGGAGCGAAAGCGGGAGTCGGTGAGGACCATTCCCGCCGGGGCCTTGACGACCAGAGCCGGCAATCAGTTGCTGGAAGAGATGCTGACTGCTGAGAAGCGCCTGGAGAAGATGTTGGAGGTCCAGGCCAGCTACGAGCGGCGCGTCCAGGAATCAGGCAAGGAGATTCTGGTTGCCCTGGCGACGATGCCCAGCCCTACTCTGAAATAACTCCAGCATAGCGGAAGGCCCAGTAGGGCAGCAGGTAGGCGAGCGGCCCGGAGTGGGACTGAAGGTTCCCCCCGTCGATCTTCGTATGCAAGTTGCCATTCCACCAGATGGTTCGGATTTCATCGTAGGCGAAGACCTTGGCGAACTGGGGGTCGTCGAAGCGGTCGTTGGGCCAGTCTGCCGAGTCTTTGCGATGGGTGTTATTGATCAGGAACTCGCGGCGGTCTGGCGGCATTTCCCGCAGGCTCTTGAGGGCAGGCTCCAGGTCTGCATGTTCGGGTCCGGCGAGCAGGGAGACATAGGCTGTCCAGAGGGGATTGCGCTCGACCTTCTCGTGCTCGTACATGAACAGAAGGCCGTCAATCCATTTCTGCCGTCGGTCCTCGTTGGGCTCGTAACGGATGAGGGTGTGGTAGGCAAGCATTGCCAATTCATGGTCGGAATGGTTCATGATGGATGGGCTGGTAATGGTCACTGTTTCGTCATGCGGCACAACGAGGTTGTCGTAATGGTGCTCGGTGACGAGCTTCTCATATTCGTCGTAGAAGATTGTCTCTCCGGACATGTGATAGGCAGAGAGCAGGGTCCCGAGAATCTCGGTGGCGTTGAGCCAGCCACCACCCGACCAGGACTCGTAGCAAGCAGCCGTGGCCGCGAACTTGTCATCGAGGTCTTCCAGTTTCTTGGCCCCCTCAAGACAGGCATCGATGCCTTCCGCAGCGGCGCCAATCAGCTCCGGACTCCAGTGGCCGTGGAAGGTTTTCTGGCCATCGAGATCCATGAGGACATAGTCGTACTTGATGATATATCTGGCGATGTCTGCGGCGTAGCTGCCCACCTCCTTTCGCTCCTCGTCGGTCTTGGCGCAGAGGTCGTAGAAGAGCGGATAGCCGTAGAAATGACCGTCGATTTCGTCCGACGAGGTGTCGTCCTTCCAGTAGTAGTCGTGTCCATCAGTCCAGGAGACGAGGTGCCAGTTGTCCTGGGTTGCTTTGCCAGTGAAGACCTCGCCTTCGTCGTCACGCACCAGGGAGCGTGTAACAAAGCCCCGGCCGAGGCCGGCAGCTTCGAAGTCCACTGCCGGGATGTCCACCTGCAGCATCATGACGTCCATGGCCTTGCGGGCCTTCAGGTAGTAAGCCTCATCACCCGTAGTGGCATAGGCATAACACCAGGCGCCGATCTGCATCTGGGTCCAGAGGCCGTCATTGTCATGGTCGTGGTTGGTCCACTCGGTGGGCTCATATCCGTCGTTGGCCCAGGCACCCGATGATACAAAGCCGTCCATGCGCCAGAAGGCCAGGTCAACGAATGCTTCCAATTGCTCAGTAACCTCGGCGAGGGTGCGTTCTACCCAATCGATACGGCTGACCCCGGCAGCAGTGCCGATCCAGAGCCGGCCCTGGAAGTCAAAGGCCACTGCCCGCACCGCGTTGTCGGGCAGCCAGCGCTCGGAAATGTAGTGATCAAATCGGGCAAATGGATTGTCGCCCAAGAGGGCATCAACGAGAGCGGTGGCGCCGATATCGTGTCCGAGTATCAGGCGGTTGCCGGATACTGCCATGGCGGTGACAACGTCGTGGGGCAGTTTGTCGATGCCCGCGGTGAGCAGCTTCGCGGAGTCGCCGACGATGCTGGCGATGCCCATGACGGTGCCGGCGAAAACTGCGTTGGTCTCCGGGTCGAAAGCCAGCGCCCGCACATCGTTGTCGGGCAGGTAGCCGCCCACCAGATCGTAGGTGGTCCATTCATTACCGGCATAGCGCCTTACTCCGCTGTCAGTCGCCACCCAGATATTGCCGCCGCCGTCGGCGAGCAGATCTCGAACGGAGAATTGCTCAGTATTGTCCACAGGGTTTGGCTCGGGGTTGTCGGCGTCGACGTTGACGAAGTGGAGGCCCTGCGCTTCGGTGCCTAACCAGAGGTAGTCACCGAGGGTCGTTACCGCGGTGAATCGAGGCACGTCGTTAAGCGCAAGGAATTCGAGTTCGGCGCTGTCGGGATGGACGCGCAGCAGGGCCCCATCGGTGATCAAAGCCAGGAGGCCGTCGGTGTCCAATGCGTCAGAAATGGCGACGATCTCGGGCGAGATACCTTCCCCCAGGGGCAGTTCCTTGAATATGTCTTCGGCCTCGTCAAGCCAGTAGAGGCCGGCAGCCGTCCCTACCCAGAGCCTGCCGCCGGCGTATGACATAGCGCGAACATCCAGGTTTGGCAGCAATAGGACAGTCCGGTATTGAGTTGCCTCGTCCATGAGGTACTTCTGGGTTGCGCTTGTCAGCGGCTCGCTTGTGAACTTATGGACAAACTCTGATGGCGGGTAATTGTCGGGCACAACTTCCGCAGCGAGATCGGGTGTGCCAGTGTCAAGGCCCGCGTCCCCTGCAACCTCGCCGCGGCCATCGTCAGTCAAAGATGCATCCACGGAATCCATGGCATCCGCAGGAGCGCGCGGGCTTTCCTTCCCACCGCATGCGGCAATGACCAAGAACACTGCAAGGCAGCAAAACGAACTCATTTTCATCAGCGACTCCTTCTCCGTTAGGCAATCAGTTGGCGATTATACGCCGGTCCGGTGGTGGCAGCAAGTTGACACGAGGCCGCACGTAGGCAACCCTAGAGCGGTGTTCCACAGCACGGGGCGGAAATGCTGCTGCTTTTCACGCTGGTCATCTTCGTCAGTTCCTTTCTGGTCTTCCTGATCCAGCCTCTGTTCGCGCGCATGGTGTTGCCGGTCCTGGGGGGCTCTCCCTCAGTCTGGAACACGGCCATGTTCTTCTATCAGGCCATTTTGCTCCTGGGCTATCTCTATGTTCATCTGACGATCCGTTGGCTGGGGTTGAGACGGCAGGCCATGGTGCACGCAGTGGTGTTATTGCTGCCGCTGTTGGTGCTGCCCATTGCCCTGCCCTCCGGTTGGTCGCCGCCAGTTGACAGTGACCCCGGGCTCTGGTTGGTGGCCTTGTTCGGCTTTGGCATTGGCCTACCGTTCTTCGTTGTCTCGACTTCGAGTCCCTTGCTGCAGCGCTACTTCTTCGCCATGGACCATCGGGATTCACACGATCCCTATTTTCTGTATGCGGCCAGCAATATCGGCTCGATGCTGGCGCTGCTTGCCTACCCTCTGTTATTGGAGCCGCGACTCAGCACCGTCCAGCAGTCCTGGCTATGGACGATTGGCTACGGGGTGCTCGTGCTGCTGGCAGGGGTCTGCATCTTCATGGTGCGAAAGCGAGGTTCAGAGGTGCCTCGGGCCGCAGCTTCCACTGGCTCCCCGGCTCCGGGTTGGCCCCTACGTTTACGCTATATCGCACTGGCCATGGTGCCGTCGAGCCTGATGCTCAGCGTCACCACCTACATTACCACTGACCTGGCTGCCACTCCGCTGTTGTGGGTGATTCCCCTGGCCCTATACTTGTTGACCTTTGCATTGGTTTTTGGGCGCTGGACGAGCAGATGGAATGCCGCATTTGTCCGCGCCTTTCCCATCGCCTTGGTGGCTCTGGTGATGGTGCTGGCCATGGGCTCGACTCGGCCCATAGGATTCATGGTGCCCCTCCACCTGGGGGTCTTTTTCGTGGTTGCAATGGCCTGTCACGGCCGGCTCGCTGAGCGGCGTCCCCCGGCAGAGCATCTTACTGAGTTCTATCTCTGGCTGGCGGTGGGGGGAGTGCTGGGCGGCTTCTTCAATGCCTTTGTTGCACCGCAGCTGTTTAGTGCCGTTGTCGAATATCCGCTGATGCTGGTGGTGGCGGCATTCGTCGTCACTCCCCTGGCAGTGGGGCGATCTCGTCGCTGGTTGGACTGGGGGGGGCCCCTGGCTTTGGGGGCGGGGATGGCGGGCTTGATTGTGTTGGTGGAGTGGCTGGGGATGGCTGCTACTCCGCCGGGCTTGCTTATCTGTTTTGGTCTGCCCACTTTTGCCGCTTTCTTCTTCTCGCACCGTCCAGTTTCCTTCGGGCTTGCTCTGGCGCTGGTGCTGGCCGCCAGTCTGTTCTACGGCGAAAAGCAGAACGAGTTGGTGGCGAGGCGCTCCTTCTTTGGCATTCACCGGGTTTCATTCGACCCGGTGACAAATCGCCACCAGTTGGCCCATGGCAATACGTTGCACGGGCAGCAGAGTCTGACGCCGGAGTTATCCCGGATACCCCAGGCCTACTACCATCCGGGGGGGCCCGTGGGCGAGGTGGTGCACACCTATGCCAAGCTCCCCGGGGCGAGGGTCGGAGCGGTGGGGCTGGGCGCTGGGGCGCTGGCCGCATACGTGTTGCCGGGGCAGCAGTGGACCTTCTTTGAAATCGACCCGGTGGTGGCTGAGATTGCCGCCGATCCGGCGTTCTTCACCTACCTCTCTGACGCGTCTGCCCCGGTGCGTGTTGTTTTGGGGGATGCGCGACTGACCTTGGCACGGGAGCCCGACGAAGAGCTCAGCCTGTTGGCGCTGGACGCCTACTCGTCGGATGCAATCCCCATGCACCTGGCGACCCGGGAGGCTCTTGAGCTCTATCTGCGCAAGCTGGCTCCGGATGGAGTGATGGTTTTTCATCTCTCCAATCAACATCTCAACCTCGCCCCGATTCTGGCGGCCACGGCAGCAACCCTGGGACTGGTCAGTTTCGAACGTCACGATCAGTCTGTCACCCGGCAGGAAGGGATTGAGGGCAAAGAGCCGTCGCGCTGGGTTGTCATGGCCCGGGACCAGGCGGTTCTGTCCCCGTTGCTGTCAGGCAACAAATGGTGGCCGGCGCCCTTCGATGAGGCGACTCCGGTATGGACTGACGATTCCAATAGTATTCTGGATGCTCTGGAGTGGTAGCCTAGTAGATCTTCAACGGTCCGACTTCGGCCTCGACTGCCTTGAGGATGTGGAGGTCTTTGACCGCTTGCATCATGTTGTTGTGGTCCGTAAACAATGGTCGGTCTTCGCTGAGATGCTCCACGATTTCGCGCACTGCGCGGTGCCCCGCCTGAACTCCC
>CALGBT010000360.1 GCA_937884235.1 uncultured Pseudomonadota bacterium | reverse complement strand
GGTACCTACGGCAATCCCAACTCCGGAGGGCCGGGGGGGGGCACCAATGGGGGAAACGGCTTCACGACCTCGAATCAAGGGGAGGTTGGCAAGGGCGGCACCCAGAACTCAGGTGGCGCTGCCGGCACGGATACCGGAGGCACCGCCGGGGCGTTCTATCAGGGCGGCACCGGCAACGGCTCTACCTCCAACGTCGGCTGCGGCGGTGGCGGCGGCGGTTTCTACGGCGGCGGCGGCGGTGCCGGCCGTTCCGGCGCCGGCGGCGGTGGGTCCGGACACGTCAACCAGAACCCACCCGCAGGAATCACCTACATCTCCGGCGAGACCACCGGCATCAGTTCCTCTGGGGCAGCCTCCCAGAAGTCCCCTCCCAATCCCGGCGACCCGGACTACGGTTCACAGGCCGGCATGAGCTTCAATTCGGGCAGCTACCACGGCAATCCCGGACGCGTCGTGATCATCATCGATGGACAAAAACAGATCTTCAACTACACCGGAAACGTGCAAGTCGTCACTGTGAACTGACGGGATACAGGGCGCAATGTATTTCACAGGAGTGCACAGGTAGTCAATGCACATCAAGGCGGCGGCGGTTCTTGCGGGGAATTCCGAATTCGTCCAGACGCCGATAGAGGGTAGCGCGGCTCATATTCAGCAACCGGGCCGCCTCACCACGTTGACCACCGGTCTGTTCCAGCGCTCGAAGCAGAGCATCTCGCTCGGACATTGCCTGATTTGTCTCGGACGGCCCTGGGCCATAAGACATGGATGGCCCTCCTGAGAACTGGGGAGGCACCTCGCCTCCTACCTTGTCGACAATCACCTCAGGAGGCAGATCGCGCCGCTCAATGCGTTCTCCCTGGCAGTGAATCATGGCCGACTCCAGGGCCGCTCTCAACTCGCGGACGTTGCCCGGCCAGTCGTGTGCCATCAAGGCACTGAGCGCCTGCGGGGACAGGACGGGGGCCCCCCGTCCCACGCCACTTGCGGCTCGCTGCAGGAAGTGCTCGGCCAACAAAGGAATATCCTCATGGCGTTCGCGCAGCGGAGGAACCCGCAGCCGCGCTATCCGAACCCGATAGAGCAGGTCTTCGCGAAAACGACCTGCCGCAACCTCGACCGCTAGGTCGCGGTGCGTTGCGGCGAGAATGCGCACATCAATCTTCCGGGGATGCGTCTCGCCCAAGCGAACTATCTCTCGCTCCTGCAGCACGCGCAGCAGTTGCACCTGGACTCCGACCGGGGCATCTCCGATCTCGTCAATGAGCAGTGTTCCCCCTGCGGCAGCCTCAAAGAGCCCCTCTCGGTCCGAGGTGGCCCCGGTGAAAGCTCCCTTACGATGGCCAAACAACTGGCTCTGAATAAGCGACTCGGAGAGCCCTGCGAGATTTACGGCCATGAAAGTGCGCTGGTGGCGGGGACTCGACTCGTGGATGGCCCTTGCCACCAACTCCTTTCCCGCCCCAGTTTCACCCTCAATGAGTATGGTCCAGTCACCGCTGGCGGTTCGCTCGATCTGTTCGAATAGCCCTTGCATCACCTTTGACTGGCCAACAATCCCCTGAAAGCGGTGTTGGCGCAACGAATTGCGCAGTTGCACAGTCTCGGAGATGTCGTAGATGAAGAAGAAGTGCTGGTTCGGGTCGCGCGGGTCATCGAGGATCTCTACTTCGACGGCAATGGCCTCATTGTTGTCGCCGGCGAACTGGGCCTGCAACCGCTCGCGCTCCGGCTCCGGACGTACACAGTTGTCCTCCAACCTTGCTGAGTCCCTCGACGAGAAGCGAAAGGCCTCCCGCCATGTAAGTCCTACCACGTCAGCCGGTGCCATGCATAGGAAGGGACGGCACGCTTCGCTCACATAGACGACACAGCGCCGTCGGTCAACCACCACCGTGCCCATACGCAGACGATTGAGAACGGATAGCAGGTCGGAACGGCTCTCTTTCAGCCTGCGAAGAGCCCGAGCCAACTCCTCCTCCGCCTGCCGGCGTGCGGACACATCCCGCAAGATACCAGTAAAGAGTGTGCAATCTTCCAGGCGAACTTCGCTCACCGACAGCTCCATGGCCAGTAACGTCCCATCCTTGAGCCGTCCTTGCACCTCACGTCCAATGCCGATTATCTGTGCTTCTCCTGTGCGCAGGTAGCTATCAATGTAGTCCTGATGCTGCTCCCGATGGGGTGCCGGCATCAACTCCGTCACTTGCTGCCCCGTCAGTTCTCCCCGACCATACTGGAACATCCTCTCCGCCGATCGGTTGGCCTTGACAATGATACCGCATGAATCGATGACGACGATGGCATCTGCTGCGGTGGAGAGAATAGCATCAGCCACCGCTCCAACAGCGATCTTTGACCCTTCGAGTGTATCGAGCAGGTTCTTCATAGCTTCCCCCAACAGTAGCCCATGAAACACTTGAGACATTCGTCGCATTTTGTATCAGGGCCCCGAGACAAATGCAACATTCGCGTCACCAGCATGTGCCGCCAGGCTCTCTTGCCTCCGGCGGACGATTCCGTTCGGCCGCTCGCCACAAAGGTTAGCCGGATTTGCAATGGTAGACTTCGGTAGTTGGCACCGCCCTTGCAATCATTTAGGTCAGCACCGGTCAGGAAGGGGCAACGGTGCCCCACCGGTTGCAAGTACAAACCTTGGAAACCATTTGAGGAAGATCATGAAGAAGACCGTCTATGCATCATTTGCTGCACTGTCGCTACTTCTGTCGCTCCCCCTCTCCGTCCAGGCTCAAGAGACCTGTTCGGCTCCACTCATCGCCGGCGGTGGTGGTGGCTCCGGGGCCGTCGTCGGAGACGTTCACGTCTTTAGCGATGGCGACTACCTCTATGTTGACTACGTCCTGGCGGATGACTGGTGCATCGGGCAGGCGCACCTTCAGGTGGCAAGTTCCCTGGAAGGGATTCCCATGACCAAGAAGAGCAACCCCATCCCAGGTAAGTTCGACCTCCAGGACGCGGTTGATTGTGAGCAGGAGGTGAACTTCGCACTGCCACTTGACGGCCTTTCAGGTGACCTTCTTGTCGCCGCACACGGTGTCGTCTCCACCATCATCGGCTACGACGCCAACCTCGCTGCCTTCGCCGAAGGCTTGCCGGATGTGGTGACCATAAAGGTGGCCCATCCTGGCACGGCCTACGGTGAACCATCCTATTTTGACGTGTTTGTCTCGGGCGGCAGCGCGCTGGACGGCATCTACGATGACTACTGCATCGACACCGATCGGACCATCAGCCCTGGGGCGACATACACCGCCAATGTCTACTCCTCGTACGAGTCCATTCCCGAAGGCCTGGTGGAGCAACCGGAGAACCTTGATCTGCTGAACTACATCCTGAATCAGTCCTACCCGGGACAGGCCTCGGTCGCAGGTGGCGACTTCACATTCGGGGATGTCCAACGGGCCATCTGGACCCTCATCGACGACCAGGTCTCCACCTCTGGACTGGGTAGCTGGAGCCAGGCTCGCGTCGACGAAATCATTGCTGATGCCCTGGCCAACGGCGAAGGCTTCTCGCCTGCCTGCGGGGACTACGTGGGCGTTATCTTCCAGCCTGTAAGCAACAACCAGATTACGATTGCACAAGTAACACTGGCCTCGGTGGCCACTGCGTGCGCCCCTATCTATCAGACTGAAACTGCGTGGCCCGAAGGCACAGACTTCCCAGGCAACAACTGGGCCATGTACATGGAATGCAGCTTCTAGCCCCCCGGGGCGGCAGCCCCTTCCTCGGGGGCTGCCGCATTCCCCTACTCAGCGCCGCATCGCCCACTATATTGCCCGGTCTCATTGCCTGTGCTACTAAAGAGGTGTCTGAACAGGGGAGAACATGACCGTGGAAAAGGACGTGCTTGTAAAGATAGTTGAGAGTTGCCTGAGTATCGACCAGTCATCGGCCGAAGTCTACGGTGCGCTTCAGGAGAGCTTCGCCGACCATCCGCTGAGGTCTTTCTGGCAGAATATGAAGGAAGAGGAAGAGACCCACGTGGCGTTCTGGTCGGAGTTGCTCGAACTTGTCAAAGAGGGGCATATCCCGCAATTCTTCGATCGACCTCATGTCTTCGCCGAGGAGCTCGAAGAACTGGCCCAGAAAGCCACTGGACAGGTTGCCCAGGCGGCTCTCGCCAACTCCGTAGATGCTGCCTTTCTCATCGCCTACAAGATGGAGTTCTACATGCTCCATCCAGCCTTTGAGGCTCTCTTCCATTACGCCTCCGGGCTCCCCTTGACCAGCGCTCTCCAGAACCCCGATAATGATTACGAACAGCACCTAGGCCATTTCATCGCTGCCTTCTCCAAGTATGGTGGCGAGTCCGCTGAGATGGTCGTTCTCGGAAGTGTGCTCAACAGCCTCTGGCTGCGCAACCGGGAGTTGGCCATCCAAGCCCATCGGGATCCGCTTACCGGTTTGCTCAACCGTCGGGGGTTCATGATGACTGTGCGCCCCATCGGTTTCGTGGCTCGGCGCCGGGGCGAGGACGTTGGTACAATTATCCTCGACGTAGACCTGTTCAAACAGCTCAACGACCAGTTCGGCCACCAGGTCGGGGACAAGGTCCTTCAGGGCCTTTCCAAGCGGCTGACTGAGGCTTTACGCGGCTCTGATGTCCTGGGCCGGCACGGCGGTGAGGAGTTTGTTGCCTTCTGCTACCCCGTTGATCCAGCCAGCTTCCACGCGCTCTGCGAAAAGGTCCGGGAGGCCATTTCCGCCACCCCAATTGCCGGCCAGGAGGTCAAAGTCAGCATAGGTGGGGCAACGGGCACCATCGGCGATGACGTCGAAGGCTGTCTGGAGGCACTACTCAAAGAGGCCGATGAGTGCCTCTACGAGGCCAAAGCCGCAGGGCGCAACCGGTCCATCGTTCGCCTCCTGAATTAGCCCCGCCCTCCTCTTGCTTCCCTCACACCGCCGCAGGCCGGCCACCCAAGAGCCCTCGCAGAGAGGAGACCGGGACGGAGAGATGAGACCGGGACGTGGCGCCACATTTACCTTTCATTACCGACACTTATCGGGCCTACCAGCCAACCTGTAACGCCCGTTCCGCCTTGAGATCTTCATGGCAGGGCCAAAACGACCACGCCGTGCACGGCGGCGGCGCACCGACCGATACGGTCATCCTCGAATTGGTTCCTGGGGGGGGGCTGGGGCCCGTCTCCGTGGTTCAAGATCGGATTCTCGTGTGGCTTCGTGGGGGGGGCCGAGTAGACCTGTCCGTCGTGGAGTCGGCTAGGTACAGGAATGGTGCTGCGTATGGTTAGCTGGCCAGGCCCGCCACCCAACCACGAGGGAGACCGGGGCTCCCCTGCGGCGAGGCGGCAGAGCAGCCGACCTCCGTCAAACGACCAGCCATCTCTGTCAGCTGCCGCCGGGGGATCTTCCCGCGTCGCTGTTGACGTCGTATCGCCGTCATCAGCCGCGTGCGATTGTCCACGAACCTCTCCGAGCCGACTCCCCAACCTTCGTCCGCGGCCTTCTTTGCCAGCCGGGACTGCTTGTCGGCCCAGTAGGCATCGCAGAGCTGGCGATAGGCAGCCTGTCGGGCTTCTGGCGTCTCCCCCAGGTCGAGGTACCACTGCGGCGGAGTGAGGCGCCGCGTCCATCGGTTCTGCTGACCTTGCGCGTAGAAGTTGTAGCTCGAATACTCATATTTGCTCGGGTGGTCCA
>CALGBT010000359.1 GCA_937884235.1 uncultured Pseudomonadota bacterium | reverse complement strand
CTCGCCGCCCAGCTGCGCCGCGTCCTGCGCATAGAGGGCATAAGGGTCCGAGACCACCTGCTGCCGCGGCGTCAGGGTCACGGGGCCATCGTCGGTTTCCACCGTCAGGGAGAGAAAAAGTTGCCCCGTCTCGAAAGAGGCCACGGGCAACGGGTTGTCCGGCGTCCCGAGATAGACCGAGAAGAGCCCCTTGTCGGTGGTCACATCAAGGGATTCCTCAAAGAGCGGCTGGCCACCACTGGGTGCTGCGTAGAGGCCAAAGGTCACCGTCCACGTCCCGGTCACTGGGTTGCCCACGGAATCGGTGAGGAATCCCTGGTAGGAGAGGGCCGCAGGTGCTGCGGCTTGGGCCGGGAGTGACAACAAGAGAGCGAAGACGAACAACACACAGCGAGTCATACGCATTTGAAAACCTCAGTTACTGACTCAAGGTTACAGTCAAGGTGTAGAGCCCCTTGTCATTGGCGGTCTTGCCATCGACAAAGAGGTAGTAAGTGCCCTGCCCCGGCCAGCCCATTTCGTAGCTGATGTCGGGAATGCAAGCCACCGGCGGTCCACCGCAGTTCTCCGGCACCAGGTAGACAACCGGGTCAAAATCGGCATCCACAGAGAAACTCAGCTTGGCGATACCGGCCGGCACCACAAAGGAGAATACATTCTCCGGGGCCCCAGCTCCGCCGCAGGGCGCCGAAGAGAGGTCGTTGGAGAAGAGAGTCATGCCGCTGGCCTGAGAGGTGTTGTTCTGGAAGATGAGTTGTTGCGGGGCCGCGCACGAGTCATTTGCCGGGGCATCAGGCGGTGACGGGACCAAGGTGAGGGTGAAGTCGCCCTTGTGCAAGTTGCCATTGGAGTCGACGATAAGGTAGTAGAGCCCCGGTTCGAGCACCCCGGTATTGACCGCATCGGTGCCGCAGGCCACCACTTCCCCTTCGGCGCAACTTCCCTTACGCACGTAGAAACGGGATGAGAAGGCGGCAGTTACCGAGATGTCCAGGCTACGCCAGTCCTCGAGGGCAAATCCATAGGTCACATCCGCACCACCCGAACCACCGCAAAACGGCCCGGCGTTGGCATCGGTTGCTTTGATCTTGCCCATGACATCTTCGGTCGTACCCGTCACCGTGACGGTCTCCGAGACATCCAACATCACCGGCGAATCGCAGGTATCGTTCATGGGCACCGACGACTTGGTGAAGGGATAGATGACGTAGGCGAACATCTTGACATCGCCGCCCGCACCGCCAGTTTCCTTCACCTGGATGGAGTGCTCGCCCAAGGTCCAGTTGGCCACGGTAGAGAGGTCCAGAGAACCGGTGGACCAGGCTTCCAAGCCCGCCTTGCCCCACTTCTGCACCGCCTCGTCCCAGGCCGGCGAACCCTTGCCGTTGGGGTCACCGACGAGAGGCGTGATCTCTTTGCCGTCTACCCAGATCTCGATGCCCTTGGGATAGGATTCGTTGATGATGCCGGACATGGGGGCCTTCTCGAGGACCCAGCCTTCGCCGCCGTTACCGCCCTCGCCCTCGGGAAAGTAGACATTCCCGTCGATGAGCTTGAAGCGTCTGACATCGCTGTTGTTGGCGGAGATGTACATGTATTGACCGTCGAAAGACGTGTTGTAGCCATTGACCGCGCTATTAAACGTTCCGAGTTGCTGCTTGGTCTTGAGGTCGTAGTAACGCACCTGCGTGCCCGTGTTGGCATAGTAGATGCGACCTGGAATGCAGACCAGTCCACCGTGGAGGCTGTTGGGGATATTGGGCAGATCGATTGTCTCGAGCAACTGACCATTGGCAGGGTTCAGTTTGTAAACGCTCTGTCCGGTCTCGCGCATGGCATAAACATACGTTCCGTCATGGCAAACACCGCCGGCCGTGCTGCCAATGTTGTACTCCCAGATCTGGCTGTTGCTCTTGTCCTGGAACTTGCGCACCCGGTCATGGCTCCAGTTGGCGGTGTAGTAGGTTCCGTCAGTGTCCCCCCAGATCTGCATCATGTAGGAGTCTCCACTGGTGAACGAGCCGACCTGCTGATAGGCCTCGTTGAAGCGATAGACGGTGCTCCCGGCCCACTCCGGATACCAGAATTCCTTGTTCTTCGGACTGTATCCACCGCCGTGGGAGCGAGTATCGAACGAAACTCCCGCCACCTCTTCCGGCTCAATGAACTTCCATGCCGCGCCAGTACCGCCGGCACCGCCCTGGGCTTTGACTTCACCATCCAACTGATGGAAGTCGGCCATGAGCGCGATAGTACCGCCCGCACCGCCACCAGAACCGCCACCAATGGCCGCGGCTCCGTTGGCCGTAATACTGCCGCCTTCCTGGACAATGACCGACTGCGCCCCGATGACCACGATGCCGCCGCCGATGCCGCCCAGATGATGGCGCGTCCCGCCAGCACCACCAAACTGCAGAGTCGAGAGATTGGCGTCACCCTTAGCCGCACCACCCTCCGCCTCGCCGGCGCAATTGCCGTAGGTCTTGCCGTTGGCCCCGGCGGCCTTGTTGCCACCGCCACCGGCGTTGGCGCATTGCAGCGAACCGCCAGCACCGCCACCACAGTTTTGCTGCGAGTTGCCCGGCACACCCAGGCCACACTCCGATGAACCCGGAGCGTAGTTGCCGCCCGCGGTCGGTTGAAAGCCCATGGCATCGGCAATGACCTTGCCGCCGGATTTCACCATCACCTTGTTGGCTCGCACGTAGACGATACCGCCCATGGAGCCATCCTCGGCCAGGGGACTGGATGGTTTGAGCGTTCCGCCGTTGACGATCTCGACGTTGCCGAAGGAAGCCGCCAACACCACTTGAGCTTTGGCCGTACCGCCACTAACGAAGTTATGGGCCAATGGCTTGATCAGATGCAGGGTGGAACCATTCACCGACTGGACCTGGTTCAATTCCCAGGTTCCTCCGGTGGTGCCATCGCCGCCCACAGTCTGGTGGATCATGATGTGGCTACCGCTGTTGAAGGTGCTGGGGTTGCCTACCTGGAGCGCGGTTTCGCCCTGATTACCAATGGCCCCGGCCGAGTACTGGTTCGGTGCAAAAGCATAGGCAACCACCAGGTTATTAGAAGAAGCAAAGCTGGCCGAGTCGTCGGCGTAGAGGTGCATCAGCACCTTGGGTGTAGTCGGATTCATGAGGTGTACATAGGTGGTAGCCGTGCCGTAAGCGGGCAGGCCCCATTGCTCGACGTAAGGGACGATGGTGCCGTTGCCCTCTACGGCCCCGGAGCCACCGGCGGCAGCCAACTTCTCGAAGGCCCCCTGGACGGTGTTGGCACCGAGCTTGGTCTTGGAATCGTCGAAGCTCACTACGCCAGATGCCAGGGCCGCGGCATCGATGTCACCGATACCGACACAACCGGGGCAATCGACATCGGCGGCGCTGAGCGCGGTAGTGGCGGTATCGGCGGAGATGGCGTGTTTGGCATCGCCGCCAGGCTCCACTCCCTTGGCCCAGGCGAAGTTCACCTCAGCGCTGGAAATACACTGGAAGCAATTGACATTAAGCGCCGCACCGCCCTTCTGGTCGGCGGCAGCAAAGGTGAAGGCCACGTCGTCGGCATCGACACATTCCGGGCAAGAGAGATCCGCCGCAACGCCCGTGCCGATGCCCGACCAGCCATTTCCCGTGTAGACCTTCAAGAGTGCCACATCCAGGTCCCACCAGAGCTGTCCGGCAACCGGCTCTTCCGGAGGCTCAAGCGAATTGTGTACCGCCAGGTTGAGCGGCTGGAAACCGGCAAAATCGAGATCGCCTTCCAGTGCCACCGAGCCGTCAGCCAACAACACCGCACCCAGATCAGTCAGAATCTGTCCCACATCCTCGCCGGTAAGAAAGCCCGACAGGTCGGGTGCGTCCAGCAGATCGCCGTAGAGACCAGAGAAGTAGGGACCGGGCTCGTAGCCCGCCGCCGCCAGATAGTCGGCAACATTGTCATCGGCATAGCAGGCGCAGGCGTTGTAGCCATTACCCAGCAACCAGACCGTCAGCGCCGCTTCGTCCAGACCACCACCGACGATCCCCAGTTCCGCCAGCACGTCAGGCAGAGCCTCGGGCGTAATGCACAGGTCCGGGAGTTGCTGCAGCAGCACAAACGCGGCAGCATCCTCGCCACCCAACTGCGCCGCGTCCTGCGCATAGAGGGCATATGGATCCGATACCACTTGCTGCCGAGGCGTCAGGGTCACGGGTCCATCATCGGTCTCGACTGTCAACGCCAGAAAGAGCTGGCCCGTCTCGAAAGAGGCCACCGGCAGCGGATTGTCCGGGGTCCCGAGGTAGACCGAAAAGAGCCCCTTGTCAGTGGTCACATCAAGGGTCTCCTCGAAGAGGGCCTGCCCACCGCTGGGTGCGGCGAAAAGCCCGAAGGTCACAGTCCAGGTCCCGGTCACCGGATTGCCCACCGAATCGGTAAGGAAACCCTGATAGGAGAGCGCGGCCGGGGCGGCGGCGGAGGCCGGCTGCGCCACCACGCCGACCAGCAAGGCCGCTGCAATTGCCAATGCCATTCTTGCTTTCATCGCTACTCCTGTCGGGCGGACGCACGGCCCGCACCGGGTGCTACGTTATTGTGTCAAGGTCACGGTCAATTCGTAGAGGCCCTTGTCGTTGGCCGTCTTACCATCCAGGAAGAGGTAGTAGGTCCCCGGCCCCGGCCATCCCATCTCATAGCTCTTGTCAGGAATGCAGGCGATGAGAATTCCATCGCAGGTCCCTTTGACCATGTAGATGGTGGGAGTGAAATCAGCGCTGACGTCAATGGCCAACTTGGAGGTTCCGGCGGGCACGACAAAGGTGAAGATGTTCTCTGGCGCGCCATCGCCGCCACAAGCGGCGGAGTAGAGGTCATTGGAGAAGAGCGTCATACCGCTGGCCTTGGCCACGTTGTTCTGGAAGGTCATCTGCTGCGGCGCGGCGCATGAGTCATTGGGCGGCGCATCGGGCGGCGAAGGCACCACGGTCAGGGTGAAGTTACCCTTCTGCATGTTGCCGTCAGAGTCCACTACCAGGTAATAGGTCCCTGGCTCCAGCACTCCGGTATCAATCAGATTGGTGCCGCACGCGACCACCGGTCCTTCGTCGCAGCTGTCCTTGCGCAAGTAGACCCGGGGAACAAAGGCAGAGCTCACCGCAACACTAAGGCTGCGCCAGTCATCCAGCACAAAGGCATAGGTCACGTCGGCACCACCCGAGCCACCACAGAACGGCCCGGTGCTGGCATCGGTGGCCTTGATTTTACCCATTACATCTTCGGTGGTGCCCGCGATAACCACCGTGTCCGAGAGGTCGAGGAGCACCGGCTGCTCACAGGTATCATTGACCGGGGCGCTTGATTTGGTGAAGGGGTAGATGACGTAGGCGAACATCTTGATGTCACCCCCGGCACCGCCGGTTTCCTTCACTTGCAGGGAGTGTTCCCCCAGGGTCCAGTTGGCAACGGAAGTCAGATCCAGCGGCCCGGTTGCCCAGGATTCCAGACCCCCCTGACCCCACTTGCCCGTTGCCACATCCCAAGCCGGGGCCCCCTTATCATTGGGGTCTCCCACCTGCGCAGTGACGTTCTCACCGTCAACCCAGATTTCGATACCCTTGGGATAAGATTCATTAATGATCCCGGGCGTAGGTGCCTTTTCCAGTACCCACCCCTCACCGCCATTGCCGCCCGAGCCCGCCGGCTCATAGACATTGCCTTCGACAAGTTGGACCCGTGTCACAGTGCTGGAATTGGGAGAGACGTACATGATCTGTCCATCAAAGGACATGTTATCGATGTTTGTCCCCGTCGCGAATGAGCCTATTTGCTGATGCGACGCCGAATCGTGAATGTACACCGTGCCGCCACCATTGGCACCGTAGTATAGCCTGCCCGGCGTACACGCCAGGCCTCCGTAGACGCTCGACGTATTGGACAGGGTGAAGGTCTGCACGTGTTGACCAGTAGCCTTGTTGAGTTTGACGACTTCGTTGGAACTGTAGCGCATGCCGTACGCGTAAGTGTCGTCAGTGCAAATTGCTCCGGTGGTTCCCCCCATGTAGTATTCCCAGATCTGGTTGTTGCCCTTGTCCGACCACTTGCGCACTCGATCCTGGCCCCAATTGGCAGTGTAGTAGGTACCGTCAGGGTCGCCCCAGAGCTGCATCATGTCGCTATTGCCCGAAGCGAAGTCACCCAGCGGTGCATACTCCTTACTATATCTGTAGATGCTGGTGCCCGACCACTGAGGGTACCAGAACTCAAGATACTTGGGACTGTAGCCACCACCGTGCGAGCGCGTGTTAAAGGTCACTGGGGTGAGTTGCTTGGGCTCGATGTATTTCCACTGCACGACCTCGCCACCGGCACCGCCGGCCGCTGACACATCACCGTCCAGTTGGTGGAAGTCGGCGAAGAGTGCAATGGTGCCGCCCGCGCCACCACCAGACCCCCGATCGCTGGCCGCCTTGCCATCCGCAGTGACCTTGCCACCGTCCTGGACGACAAAGGACTGGGCACCGATGACCACAATGCCGCCGCCCGCACCGCCACCGGCAAACTGCGTGCCGCCGGCACCACCGAATTCGAGAGTACTGAGGCTGGCATCGCCCTTGGCCGTGCCGCCCTTCGTCTGGACAGCACAGTTGCCGTGATTGGTGCCATCCTGGCCCACCGTCTTGTTGCCACCGCCACCGGCATTGGCACACTGGATGGCCCCGGCCGCACCGCCAGAGCAGTTCTGCTTCGAATCACCGGCAATTCCAGGACCACATTCCGATGAGCCGGGTGCGAAGTAGCCGCCCGAAGAGGGCTGGAAGCCCGCCCCATCAGCGTTGATGCGCCCCCCCGACTTGACGGTCATCTTGTTGGCCCGCACATAGATAATGCCGCCCATGGAGCCATCTGTCGCCAGCGGCAGAGAGGGCTTGAGCGTCCCACCGTTGACGATCTCCACGTTGCCGAAGGACGCCGCCAACACCACCTGGGCCTTGGCCGAACCACCAGTAACGTAGCTGTGCACCAAGGGCTTGATCAGGTGCAGGGTCGTACCGTTCACCGACTTCACCTGGTTCAGTTCCCAGGTACCTGGGGTAATACCATCGTCACCCGTAGTCTGATGAACCATGATGTGACTGCCGCTATTGAAGGTGCTGGGGTTGCCTACCTGCAGTGCGGTCTCGCCCTGGTTGCCCATGGCCCCGGCCGAGTACTGGTTGGGCGCAAAATCATAGGCGACCACCAGGTTGTTGGATGACGCAAAGCTGGCTGAATCATCAGCATAGAGATGCATCAAGACCTTCGGTGATGCCGGATTCATGAGGTGCAGGTACGTGGTGGCCGAACCATAAGCGGGCAATCCCCACTGCTCGACGTAAGGGACGATGGTGCCGTTCCCCTCAATCGCGCCAGAGCCACCTGCTGCGGCCAACTTCTCAAAGGCGCCCTGAACGGTGGAGGCTCCCAGTTTGGTTTTGGTATCATCGTAGGCAACGGCGCCGGAGACCATTGCCGCCGGGTTGATATCAGTCAGGTCGACACAGCCAGGGCATGCCAGATCGGCGGCTTTCTCGGCATTGAGGGCGTTGGTGGCAGTGTCGGCGGTCAGCGCGTGCTCGGCATCCCCCCCGGGCTCCACAGCTTTGGCCCAGGCGAAGTTCACCTCGTCGCTGTTGATGCATTGGAAGCAGTTCACATTGAGGGCGGCCCCGCCCTTCTGATCGGCCGCTGCGAAAGTGAAAGCTACATCATCGGCTCCGACACACTCCGGACACGAGAGGTCAGCGGCAACGCCGGTCCCGATGCCGGACCATGCCTGGCCGGTATAGACCTTAAGCAACCCCTCTGTCAGATCCCACCAAAGCTGCCCGATCGCTGGTTCAGCAGGCGGGTCCGCAGCATTGTGAACCGCCAGATTCAGGGCCTGATAGCCAGCAAAATCCAGGTTTCCTTCCAGCGCTACTGAGCCATCGGCCAGGAGCACCGCACCCAAATTCGAGAGTGCCTCGGCCACGTCCTCTGCGGTCATGAATCCCGAAAGATCGGGGGCATCGATGAGATCGTCATAGAACCCGGAGAAATAGGGGCCGGGCTCGTACCCGTTGGCCAGTAACCAGTCAGCCAGGGAAAGTTCATCGATAAAGGAATTGGCCAGGAGCCAGGCCGCCAGCGCCGCCTCGTCGAGACCACCGCCGACAATCCCCATTTCCGCCAGCACCGCCGGTAGGGCATCGGGGGTGACACACAGATCAGGCAATTGCTGCAGCAGCACAAACGCGGCAGCATCCTCGCCACCCAACTGCGCCGCGTCCTGCGCATAGAGGGCATAAGGATCCGAGACCACTTGCTGCCGGGGCGTCAGGGTCACGGGTCCATCATCGGTCTCTACTGTCAACGCCAGAAAAAGCTGCCCCGTCTCGAAAGAGGCCACCGGCAACGGATTGTCCGGGGTCCCGAGGTAGACTGAGAAGAGCCCCTTGTCAGTGGTTACATCGAGGGTCTCCTCAAAGAGCGCCTGGCCACCGCTGGGCGCACCGTAGAGCCCGAAGGTAATTGTCCAGGTCCCGGTCACCGGGTTGCCCACCGAATCAGTGAGAAACCCCTGGTAAGAGAGTGCCGCCGGTGCCGTGGCGTAAGCCGCGCTCGAAAGAAACAGACAAACCAGCAGCGAAACCCCGGCAGCCACACTTGTTCTCGCTTTCATTCACACCCCTCGTGGCCCGACCAAAGCCCGGACCCGTTGCCCCACTACTGCGTGATTCCTACGGTCAACTCGTACAGCCCCTTGTCGTTGGCCGTCTTGCCATCCAGGAAGAGGAAATAGGTGCCCTGCCCCGGCCAGCCCATCTGATAGGTGCCATCGGGAATGCAGGCGATTAGCGCCCCTTCGCAATTGTCTTTGACCATGTAGATGACGGGATCGTAGTCCGCATCAACATTGATATCCAGCTTGGACGTGCCAGCCGGCACCACAAAAGTGAAAACGTTCTCGGGTGCTCCGCCCCCTCCGCACGCCGCTGAGTAGAGATCGTTGGAGAAGAGCGTCATGCCGCTGGCCTTGGCCGTGTTGTTCTGGAAAGTCAGCTGCTGGGGCGCGGCACAGGAATCGTTGCTCGGTGCGTCGGGCGGCGACGGCACCACTGTCAGGGTGAAATTGCCCTTCTGCAGGTTACCGTCAGAATCGACGATGAGATAGTAGGTCCCCGGCTCCAGTACTCCGGTATCAACCAGATTGGTGCCGCAGGCGACCACCTGGCCATCAGCGCAGGAATCCTTGCGCAGATAGACCCGGGGAATGAAGGCTGAGGTCACGGAAATGGTCAGGCTGCGCCAGTCCGTGAGGGTGAAACCGTAGGTAACATCAAAGCCTCCCGAGCCACCACAGAACGGCCCGGTGTTAGCATCGGTAGCCTTGATTTTGCCCATAACATCTTCGGTAGTACCAGTCACTGTAGCCGGCTTCGAGAGGTCGAGCATCACCGGCTGATCGCACGTATCGTTCAATGGCGCGCTCGACTTGGTGAAGGGATAGATGACGTAGGCGAACATCTTGACATCGCCACCGGCACCGCCGGTCTCTTTCACTTGTACGGAGTGCTCGCCCAGGGTCCAGTTGGCAACAGAAGTCAGGTCTAACGCCCCGGTGGACCAGGATTCCAGGCCGTCTTTGCCCCACTTCTTGGCAACCGCGTCCCAGGAGGGACTGCCCTTGGCGTTGGGGTCGCCAACCTGGGCAGTGACGTTCTGTCCATCAACCCAGATTTCGATACCCTTGGGATATGACTCATTAATGATCCCCGCCATAGGGGCCTTCTCCAACACCCAGCCGGCGCCGCCGTCCCCACCTGAGCCGCCCGGTTCGTAGATATTGCCATCCACGATCTGGTAGCGAGTTACGTTACTGGAGTTGGGCGAAACGTAGATCACTGAACCGTCAAAAGAAACGTTGTTGGCACTCGTTCCGAAGCTGAAGGTCCCCAGTTGTTGGTGGGAATTGGCATCGTAGTAACGAGCGCTGCCACCTGAATCGGTGTAGTAGAATCTGCCTGGGGTGCAAATCAAGCCCCCCTGAGTCCCACTCGCACCGGGCAAAGAGAATGTGTCCACCAGCTGTCCGGTGGCCTTGTTCAGCTTCCAGACGGTGTCACCACTGTTTCGCATAGCGTATGCGTAGTTCGCGTCGGAACAGATGGCACCGGCGGTCGTGCCCATGCTGTATTCCCAGATCTGATTGCTGCCCTTGTCCGAGAACTTGCGCACCTTGTCCTCGCCCCAGTTGGCCGTATAGTAGGTGCCGTCGATATCGCCCCAGAGTCCCATCATATTGCCGCTGCCGCTATTGAAGGTTCCCATGGGATTGTAATCGAGGTCGAACTTGAAGATCGTCTGTCCACTCCACTCAGGGTACCAGAACTCCAGGTACTTGGGACTGTAGCCACCACCATGGGAGTGGGTGTCAAAGATCACCGTCCCCAGGGCCTTGGGCTCAATGAAACTCCACTGCTTGACGGCGCTGCCCTTGCCGCCATCCGCGACCACGTCGCCGTCCAGCTGGTGGAAGTCGGCGAAGATGGCCACGGTCCCGCCGGCGCCGCCGCCGGAGCCGCGGTCGCTGGCCGCCTTGCCACTGGCAGTGACCTTGCCGCCATCCTGGACAACAAAGGACTGGGCACCGATAACGACGATGCCGCCGCCGGCGCCACCGCCTGCAAACTGGGTGCCGCCGGCACCGCCAAACTCCAGCGTGGTCAGATTGGCATCGCCCTTGGCAATGCCACCCTTGGTCTGGGCCGCACAATTACCGTGGTTGGTCCCATCCTGCCCGGCTTCTTGGTTACCGCCGCCGCCAGCATTGGCACACTGTACGGCACCGGCCGCGCCACCCGAGCAGTTCTGCTTCGAGTCACCGGGGACACCCACACCACATTCAGAGGACCCCGGCGCAAAATAGCCACCGGAAGATGGCTGGAAACCAGCTCCGTCAGCGTTGATACGACCGCCGGACTTCACCGTCATCTTGTTGGCCCGAACGTAAACGATACCCCCCATGGAGCCGTCCTCTGCCAGCGGCAGCGCCGGCTTGAGGACCCCGCCATTGACGATTTCAACGTTGCCAAAGGACGCCGCCAGCACTACTTGCGCCTTGGCATCTCCACCGGAGAGGTAGTTATGGGCCAGGGGTTTGATCAGGTGCAAAGTCGTGCCGTTGACCGACTTCACCTGATTGAGTTCCCAGGTCCCTGAGGTCACCTCATCACTGCCCCGGGTCTGGTGCACCATGATGTGACTGCCGCTGTTGAAGGTGCTGGGGTTCGAGACCTGCAAGGCCGTTTCCCCGGCATTGCCCATGGCACCGGCAGAGTACTGGTTGGGCGCGAAGTCATAGGCCACAACCAGGTTGTTGGACGAAGCGAAGCTGGCCGAATCGTCGGCGTAGAGATGCATCAGCACCTTGGGCGAAGCCGGATTCATGAGGTGGACATAGGTGGTGGCAGAGCCGTAGGCCGGCAACCCCCACTGCTCGACGTAGGGGACGATGGTGCCGTTGCCCTCCACCGCGCCCGAGCCGCCGCTGGCCGCCAGCTTTTCGAAGGCCTCCTGGGCCGTGCTGGCCCCGAGCTTGGCCTTGGAATCGTCGAAGGAAACCACCCCGGAAGCCAGCGCCGCAGGATGGATGTCAGCGACATCGACGCAGCCAAGGCAAGCCACATCAAGGGTAGAGTCGGAGAGCACGGCGTGCTCTGCGGCACCGCCCGGCTCAACACCCTTGGCCCAGGCGAAGCTGACCTCTTCCTCCTTGATGCACTGGAAACAATTGACGTTCAGCGCCGCACCGCCCTTCTGGTCCGCGGCCGCAAAAGTGAAGGCCACATCATCAGCATCGACGCACTCCGGACAGGAGATGTCCGTCGCCACGCCAGTACCAATACCTGACCACGCATCGCCAGTATAGACCCGCAATAACGCGTCGTTGAGGTCCCACCAGAGTTGGCCGGCCACCGGCTCTTCGGGGGGCTCCAACGAATTGTGCACTGCCAGATTCAGAGCCTGGAACCCGGCGAAATCAAAGTCCCCTTCCAGGGCCACCGAGCCATCGGCCAGGAGCACTGCACCGAGGTCCGACAGCAGTTCACCGACCTGCTCCCCGGTGACAAACTCGCTGAGATCAGGGGCTGCGATGAGATCATCGTAAAGCCCAGAGAAATGCGAGCCCGGCTCAAAACCGGCCGCCGCCAGATAGTCAGCCACGTTATCATCTGCATAGCAGGCGCAGGCATTGTAGCCGGCCGCCAGCAGCCAGGCCGCCA
>CALGBT010000358.1 GCA_937884235.1 uncultured Pseudomonadota bacterium | reverse complement strand
AGGATGTGCGGTTGGCACTGCAGGTCGCCCGACCCGACTGTGTTTTACACTGTGCTGCGCGCGCGTACGTGGGCGAATCCTTCGAACACCCGTCCGACTACTTTCGAATCAACGTTGGGGGTACCGCCAACCTCCTGGCGGCCATGGCGGATACTGGCGTGGCGCGCATCGTCTTCTCCTCTTCCTGCACCGTCTACGGCGATCCTGAGCGACTGCCCATTGACGAAGAGGAGCCACTCAAGCCCCCCGGTAGTCCCTACGGGCAGACCAAACAGACCTGCGAGCAGATGCTGGTCTGGCTCTCTCAGACGGGCGTCCTGTCCACTGCGTCGCTGCGCTACTTCAACGCGGCGGGGGCCTGGGGCGATTACGGCGAAGATCACCGGCCGGAGACCCACTTGATTCCCATCGTCATTGATGCCGCTCTGGGAACCAGCGGACCGCTGCAGATCTTCGGCAATGACTACCCGACCGCCGATGGCACCTGCGTTCGGGACTACATTCATATCTACGATCTGGCACAGGCTCATCTGCTGGCGGCTCATCACCTGCTGGCCAACCCCAGGGGCACCGAACTCCACTGTAACCTGGGGACTGGCAAGGGCTACTCCATTATCGAGATCATGGAAGCAGCGGAGCGCATCACCGGCCATGCCGTTCCCCACTCCGTCGCCCCCCGCCGCCCCGGCGACGCCCCGAAGTTGATTGCTGCCAGCGGCAAGGCCAGTCAAATCCTTGGTTGGCAACCCCAATACTCAGATCTGGATACCATCATCACTCACGCCCACCAGTGGCGCCTGACCCACCCCAACGGTTATTAGTTGCCTTTCCCCCCGGCAAAGCCGGCACCCTGCCAACGTGAGCGCAGCGAACTGCGAACGCCGGCAAAGCCGGCTGCGAACGGGCCGAAGGCCCTGCCAACGTGAGCGCAGCGAACTGCGAACGCCGGCGTAGCCGGCTGCAACTGTGAGCGCAGCGAACCTTTGGCACATGCATTGCACTAACACCACGCCGAAGGTAGACTCAGGCCGGTGCGAACCCGGCGAGAAAGCCTTGCGCCACTGGCGCAACCAGCCACCGGGCTGGATGGCCAGTGCGCATGAACGACTCAGGCACGAACGGAGACTGTAAACAATGTTTACGCACCGGAGGGATGAGATGAAAAAGTACACACTGTGGCTCACGCTCCTTCTTCTCCTGGCTCTTGTTGTGAGCTGTGGAAATGAGGAGGCAACTGAAAATCTGATTGGCGACGATCTAACGGCAGGGCCGGTTTCACTTGATGAGACCGCCATGACCGCGAAGATCAGTGGCAACTCCTTGGAGCTCTTCTTCCCCCTGAGCAACTCGGGCTCGAAGAAGGTCAAGGGGACGGTGACCGCCTACTGCAAGCACCTGGGTAGCGATGAGGTCATCGAGGGTAGCTCCTCAGTGCAGGTGGTCGGGGGCGAGGATACCGTCGTCCTCAAACTCACCGGCGCACCGGAGTTTGCCAGCACTGGTGAACAGGCCGAGTGGGTGGTCGATTACATGCTCGAGCTGTCTACCGGCAAGATTCGCGGCAAGCGGAGCCTCTTCATGCTCCTCGACAAGGCCGATCTTATTCTCTTCATGCCCGACCAGTTGGTCGAGGGACAGTTGGCATCCATTCGCGCCTTCTTGATTGATCCTCGAACCAACGTCCCCATTGCCAACACCAAGATCCAGATGGAAACCAACACCTCAGAGGGTGTGCGTAAGACCTACACTGCCGAGACTGATGCCCAGGGCGTGGCCATCGTCGAGATGCCGGCGGATGAGGCCGGTGAACTCGAAGTCAAGGTCATGGTTTATGGTGATGAAACGCAGGGGACGGTGGAGACCAACGTCCAGATCGTCCGCGAGAGCAAGCTTCTCCTCACCACCGATAAGCCTATGTATCAGCCCGGTCAGACCATGCATCTGCGGGCCCTGGCGCTGAATCGTTTCGACAAGGCCCCGCTGGCCGGCGATGACATCGTCTTTGAAGTGATGGATGCCAAGGGCAATAAGGTCTTCAAGCGGGCCGATACTACCACCGAGTTTGGCATCGCCTGGGCCGAATTCACCCTTGCCACTCAGGTGGGTCTTGGGCCCTATACCATTCGCGCCACCATCGGTGATGTCGTCAGCGAGAAGACCGTCACTGTGGATCGCTATTCCCTGCCCAAGTTCAAGGTAGTGGCGTCCCTCGACAAGGGCTTCTATCAGCCCGGCCAGACCGTCAAGGGCAACGTTGATGTGCAGTATTTCTTCGGCAAGCCCGTGGATGGCGGCAAGGTGCAGGTCACCATCTTCGAGTATGTCGCCGAGTGGATTCCCTCCAGTGAAATCGTGGGGACCACCAATGACGAGGGCCTCTATTCCTTTGAATACAAGCTTCCCAGTTACCTCATCGGCCAGCCCATCGAAGATGGCAAGGCCCTGGTCCTCATGGAGATCACCGTTACGGACCTGGCGGAGCACGAACAGAAGGTGGCCAAGCAGCTGCTCGTGACCAACCACCTCCTCGACGTGGTGGCCATTCCTGAGAGTGGCGAGGTCATCCCCGATGTGTGGAACTACTTCTACCTCTTTGTCTCCGACCCCACGGGGACCGCGGTGGGCGGCACGCTCAAGCTGACGGTCAACGGGGCCGAACTGGAAGACGACGAAGTGACCATGCCCGTCACCGGGCCGGCCAAAATTGCGCTGCTGCCCCACGCCGGTACGCTCAAGCTTGATGTAGAAGCCAAGGATGGCCAGGGCAACACCGCCACCCGCAGCTTCGACTTCTCTGTGGGCGAGAACGAAGCCAACGTCCTGCTGCGCACCGACCGGGCACTCTACAAAGTGGGCGATACACTCCACCTGGATGCCTACATCACCGGTGGCTATGAGCACATCTTCCTCGACGTCGTGCGGAAGAACCAGACCATGCTCACCAAGACCCTCGAGGCCGTCGATGGTATTGCTCAGTTGGAGATAGACCTCGACCAGGAACTCTCCGAGGATATCGTTCTCTCCGCCTACTTCCTAGCCGATTCCGGCCAGTTCATCAGGGATACCGCGGTAGTCTATGTCCAGCCGGCCAGCTCCCTGAACGTGGAGATTTCCACCGACAAGGACGAATACATGCCCGGCGAAACCGCCGAGATCTCCTTCTCAGTGAAGGGCGAAGACAACCAGCCGGCACAAGCTGCCCTGGGTCTTCAGGTCGTTGACGAAGCGGTCTACGCTCTGAGCGAAATCAAGCCCGGCCTCATGAAGCTCTACTTCCAGCTGGAAGAGGAGCTGCAGAATCCCACCTACCAGATCGGGCCGGCCAATGGCTTCTCATTGGGCGGACTGATTTCCTCCGGGGCCAGTGCCGAAGAAGGGTCAGACGAGGCTAATGCCATCCAGGATACCACCAAGGCCGCGTTTGCCGCCATGGGTGGCAATCCCCTGGGCCAGTCGCAGCTCTCTACCTGGAAGGAAGCGCTCTCCCAGGCCAAGGGGGCCCTGGCTCCTCACTTTGCCGACCAGAAGGACTTGATCCGGGCCAAGCTGGAGGCTCGCCTGGCGGTGACCAACAAGGACTTCGAGGTTGCCTGCACCTACCTTAAGACCTACCTCGAAGAGCCACGGTACTACGACTTCTGGCAGAACTCCTTCCGCTTCACCGTCAACGGTGAGAACAGCTGGGATTGCTCCATCCAGCTGGCCAGCAATGGGCCGGACGAATTGGCCGATACCGATGATGACTGGACAGGCAGTTACAGCATCTGGGACCTCGCCACAGGTACCTGGCGCGGCGGCCAGATGAAGGAACTCGCTGGCGGCGGCTGGGCCGATGAAGATGGTGCCTGGGATGCCAACGCCGGTCCTCCCGAAGCCCCCAACGCCGAGGAGGGTGAACAGGGCACGAGTGATGATGGCGGCGGTTCCGACAAGTCCAGCGTCAAGGTCCGTAGCTGGTTCCCGGAAACGCTCTTTGTCGAGCCTTCCATTATCACTGATGCTAACGGCAAGGTAACTGTGGAAGTTCCCCTGGCCGACTCTATTACTGAGTGGCGCATGACCACCATGGCCAACTCGCAGGTCGGTCAGCTGGGCAGCCGCACCGACGGAATCGTTGTCTTCCAGGACTTCTTCGTCGACATCGACTTCCCGAAGTACCTGACCCAGAATGACGAAATCTCTTTCCCGGTTGCCATTTATAACTACCTGCCGACGGTCCAGACCATCGATATAGAGCTGATGGTGGAGGACTGGTTCGCACTCCTGGGTGAAGACAGCAAGAGCGTGACCCTGCAAGCAGGTGAAGTCTCTGTGGTCTACTTCCCCGTCAAGGTCGAGAACGTCGGTTGGCACAAGCTGACCGTCTACGGCATGGGCGATACCCTGCAGGATGCAGTCCAGCGGACCGTCCAGGTCAAGCCCGACGGCAAAGAGATGGTGGTCACTGAATCGGCTCGTTTCGACAACGATGGCGAGAACCCATCGGAAGACAAGGTCAGTGTCAACATCAATTTCCCGGATGATTCCATTGCCGGCTCTCAGACCCTCGTGGTCAAGGTGCTGCCCGGGCTATCAACGCACGTCGTCGAAGGGATGGAGAGTATGTTGAAGCTCCCGGGTGGCTGATTTGAGCAAACCACGTCGTCGGCGTGGCCCAACGTACTCGCAATGGAATACATGCTGGAATCTGGCACCATCACCACTGAAATTGAAATGAAGGCAATTGAATACATCAACGCCGGTTATCAGGCACTCCTCACCTTTGAGTGTGATGACGGTGGCTTCAACTGGTGGGAAGGGGACAACCCCGGCAACGCCATTCTCTCGGCCCTTTCGATCATGATGTTCACTGATACCAAGGCCATCTACGATACCGTGGATGAGGCTGTCAACAAGCGGACCGCTGAATACCTGGCCGCCGTGCAGCAGTCCAACGGCTCCTGGAGCGAAGAAACTCACCTCCACGCCGGCAACGAAAGCCTCGGTGCCAGCAGCCTCAGAGGAACCTGCTACATCACCTGGTCCCTGGCCTATGGTGGCTTTGGCGACATGCCTGCCGTGGCCAAGGCCCTCACCTACATCCAATCCAATCTTCCGGCGGAAAAAGAGGACTACACGCTGGCCATGTGTGCCAACGCTCTGGTCCAGGCCAAGACGGGCGGCTCGCTCGTCAGCACCGTCCTCAAGGACTTGCATGACAAGGCCATCGTCGGCGACGGCACCGTGCACTGGGGAACCAGTGGCGATACCGTCATGAACTCCGGCGGCGGTGCCGCTGACGTTGAACTGAGTGCGCTGATTGCCTTGGCCATGGCGGCTAATGGCTCTTTCCCGCAGGACGTCAACGGAGTAGTGGAGTACCTCGTGCAGTCCAAGGACCCGCAGGGCAACTGGGGTTATAACACTCAGGCTACGGTCCTGGCGCTCAAGGTCTTCCTCGCCTCTCTCACCGCCAATCCCGGCGAGACAGATGCTGAAGTGATCGTTTCTATCGATGGCGAGAAGCTGGACAAGAAGACCTTCGATAACTTCAACAAGGACGTGGTCTATCAGTTGGAGGTTACCACCGGACTGGAGAAGGGCGACCACCTCGTCGAGCTTGACTACGCCGGTACCGGTGCCCTCTCCTACCAGATTATCGGCACTCACTATGTGCCGTGGGAAGGCGCTGACCTGCCCGTCGGTCCGCTGGCCATCGAAGTCTCCTACGATGCCACCACGGTCCACGTGGATGACGTCATAACCGCCACGGTTACCGTCACCAACACCGACGAGAGCGCCAAGGGCATGGTTCTGGTCACCGTGGGTCTGCCCCCGGGCTTCACCCTGGTGAGCCAGGACCTGGCGGCGCTCAAGGCGGAAGGGAAACTCAACAACTTTGAGGTCATGGGCAAGCAACTCATCCTCTACTTCAATGAGATCCCCGCTGGCGTACCGACCCAGGTCTCATACAGCCTCATCGCTGACTATCCGGTGAAGGCCGAGACGGGCGGCTCAGAAGCAAAGTATTACTACAATGCCGAGGTCAAGGGGGAAGAAGAGTCCCAGAAGATCGAGGTACTGCCGTAGCCGTTCATGGGGCCCGGGGAACTCCCGGGCCCCCTTCCATTACCTGCATATTGGCCGCTCCTTCCATTGCAAGCTTGCGATTCTGCCAGGTAGCCTGTAGTCTGCAAGCAGGCCCTTCGGGCCAGGAGAGCGCGTGGTTGACAACAGACTCACCCCGGGTAAGGACATTGATGGCAAGTGTACACGGTGCAAGCTGCTCACGGGCCATACCATTGTTATCATGGATGGTGCAGTGCCCAAGCGGGTCAAATGCAATAGCTGCGGCTCAGAGCATCGCTATATTCCGGCACCGGAAGAAGGGAAGCGCCAAACTAAGCCCTCCGTGCGTGTACGGCGCGAAGAGGGACGTCGCAAGGAGGTTCGAGTGGAAATGAGCACACCTACAGCTGCGCCCGCTACCAAGGGCAAGGGCACTGGACGCGCTAAGAAGGCCGCGGTCGTCGCTCCATCTTTCGCCGACGAATTTGCCCGCATGACCCAGAACCGAGAGCTTGTGGGGCAGACTCTCTATTCCACAAGAGCTTGCTACTCCGTGGATGATCTTGTTTCTCATCCGCTCTTCGGCCTCGGCCTAGTTGTCAAGGTCAGAGATGCCAAGGTTGACATCCACTTTCGCGACCAGGGCCCGAAGGTCCTCAAGCACCAGCCGGAGTAGCTCCCACCAGTTGACATGAAGTTCGAAAAGTGCGCCAATACTGGATCACACACGGGAGGTGTTGTCCATGAAGCTCGCCGCTTTCTATCGCGCCGTCATCGCCGCCGGGATGGCCGCCGATCCCAGGCCACGCAAGCACATTCAGAATGAACTGGTGCGCCGCAAGAAGGCCTTTGCCGACCTCGACGAGGCTGATCGCCAGTATCATGACAAAGATTGTCTGTTCAACCCGTACTCAGATACTCGGGTTCTTTTTGGCGCCGATACCACCGAAATTGGCCGGGTCATGGTGGGCATCGACATTGATGCTGGTGAGTTGGCGGTAGCTGATGGTCTTCGCCAGAAAGGTGAGAAAATCGATCTGGTCCTGGCCCACCACCCGTCGGGTCGAGCGTTGGCCGGGTTGCATGACGTCATGCGTATGCAGGTGGATATCCTGCACAGCCTGGGAGTCCCCATCTCTGCCGCCGAGGGGATGATGGAGGGCCGCGTGAAGGAAATCGAGCGACGCCTGCTGCCGGCGAACCACAATCGTGCTGGAGATGCGGCTCGACTCCTGGACTTGCCGCTCATGTGTGCGCACACGCCGGCCGATAACCTTGTCAGCCTTCATCTCCAGAACCGTTTCGCCAAAGAAAAACCCTATCGGCTGGGGGACGTCCTCGAGATGTTGATGGCAGAGCCTGAGTACCAGGACGGGGCGCGCAGCGGCATCCGGCCCAGGATCCTGTTGGGTGGCAAAGAGCGCCGGGCTGGAAATATCATGCTGGAGATGACCGGCGGAACTTCCGGGGCCAAGGAGGCCTTCGCCCAGATCGCTAGTCGAGGAGTCGATACCATCGTCGGCATGCACATCTCCGATGACTATCGCAAGGAGGCCAAGAAGCACCACCTGAACGTGGTCATCGCCGGCCACATCTCCAGCGACAACCTGGGCATGAACCTCTTGCTCGACGAGGTTATGGCCAAGGCTGGCGCCATTGAAATTGTTGCGGTTTCAGGGTTTCGGCGTTGCCTGCGCAGCTAGCCGGGGTTCCCGTTTGGACCGAAGTGGTGGCGGCGAACAAGCATTGACTCCCGCCCACGCATCCCTATAATCTCACGGAAGAAATTGTGCCAACTCAACTGGTGGAGTTCTGATGCAAACACGCGTAATCCCGGTGACCCTGTTCCAGTCTAACTGCTCCATTGTGTGGGATGAGCTGTCTATGGAGGGCATCGTTGTTGATGCTGGAGGCGATGCGGAGAGGGTGGCGAAGTTCATTGCCGAAGAGGGAATCTCAGTAAAGGCGATCTTTCTGACCCACGGCCATGTCGACCATGTCTCAGGGACCAACAAGCTCAAGGATGTTACCGGGGCCAAGGCGTGGCTCCACCCCGCCGACAACCTTCTCGCCGAGCAGACCCGCCACCAGTGCCAGATGTTTGGCATTCCCATGGAAGAGGCCCCGGTGGTTGACCACGCGTTGGCCGATGGGCAGCAGCACACTTTTGGCTCCCTCTCCTTTGAAATACTGCACACACCCGGTCACAGCCCGGGTAGTTGTTGTCTCTACTTTGCCGATGCCACCGAGCCTCTGCTGGTTGCCGGTGACCTGCTCTTTGCTGGCTCCATTGGCCGCATGGACCTGCCCGGCGGGGACCAGCAGCAGATGAAGGCATCACTTGAGCGCATCAAGAAACTGCCCGATGCGACGGTTGTCATCTCCGGCCATGGGCCGGGGACTTCCATTGGGCAAGAGAAGAAACAGAATCCCTATCTCTTGGACGGGATGCATATCTGGTGAGGGTGGAGGAAATATTGAAGACCAACAAAGAGACCTACTCAAAAGAGTTTCTAAGCCGCGTGCCAAAATCAGACCTTCACGTGCACCTGGATGGTTCGTTACGCTTGTCCACCCTTATTGAGCTTGCCAAGGAGCGCAAAGTAAAACTGCCCTCTTACACTGAATCGGGGATGCGCAAGCTCGTCTTCAAGGAGCGCTATCGAAACCTCAGGGAGTATCTTTACGGATTCATGTTCACCACCGCGGTGATGCAGGATCCCGAGGCCATGGAGCGGGTTTCCTATGAGTTTGCCTGGGACAACATCAACGAGGGGGTCTGCTACGTTGAGGTTCGTTTTGCGCCGCAGCTGCACATCAACTCCAGGCAGTCCATGAAGGACGTTCTGGTGGCGGTCAATCGGGGCCTCAAGGCTGCCCAGTTGGAGTACAACACTCGTCCCGAAGTCCAAAGTGACAAGACCCCCCGATTCGAATATGGAATCATTACTTCGGCGATGCGGAAGTTCGAACCCAGCTATTCCGAGTACTATCAGGACTTCTTCAGTATTCATCAGTACTCCAGGCCTCGCGAAATCTATCCTCTGGCCTCGCTGGAGTTGGCCCGCGCGGCGGTCAAATTGCGGGACAAAGAGGGTCTGCCCATTGTCGGTTTCGACCTTGCTGGAGAAGAGGCTGGTTTCCCCGGAGAGCATCACTGGGAGGCATTTGCCTACGCCCAGAAGCACTTCCTGAAGAAGACCGTCCACGCCGGCGAAGCCTTCGGCCCCGAATCCATCTATCAGGCCATTACGGACCTCCAGGCCGCCCGAGTTGGCCACGGCTACTACCTCTTCTCGGTGGGGGCCATCAAGGACAAGTCCATTGAGGATCGCTATCGCTACGTACGCGCGCTCAGTGAGTATATTGCCGATCGCCGGGTAACCATCGAGGTCTGCCTGACCTCCAATCTGCAGACCAACCCCAGGATCAAGAGCATCGGCTCTCACGCTTTCCGCAAGATGCGCCAGGGCCACCTCTCCACCACCTTCTGTACCGATAATCGGCTGGTCTCCAACACCACCGTCACCAACGAACTGTACCTCGCCGCCAACACCTTCAAGTTTGAGCAGCGGGAACTTAAGGACATTATCATCTATGGCTTCAAGCGGAGCTTCTTCCCCGGTTCGTACAGTGACAAGCGCGACTATGTGCGGGGAGTCATCGACCACTTCGAACGGGTCGAGAAGGAGTTTTACGGGTCCATTGACCCCAAGCAGCAGTAGGGGGGCCATGTCTTCTCAGGCGGCACTGATGTTCTCGGGAGGGGTCGACTCCACCGTGGCCGCGGTAAAGCTGCTGGACGACTTCGAGCGCATCCACCTGCTCACCTTCGCCAATGGCTACGGCCACTACGCATTTGGCCGGACCCGCCGGCGGGTCCGGGAGTTGGACGAGCGCTATCCGGGTCGCTTCGTTCACTTCGAGGCCTCCATCAAGACGATGTTTGAAGCGGTCTGCCTCTCTTCGATCAAGGAAGACTACGCCCGTTACGGCTCCGCCTTCATGTGGTGCATGGGCTGCAAGCTCTGCATGCACGCTCGCTCCATCATCTACTGCCACCAGAACGGTATCGAGAAGATGTCCGACGGATCGGCCTCGGACAGCGACGAGATGGTGGAGCAGATGTTGCTGTCGGTATCCATGGTTTACTGGCTCTATGACAGCTGGGGTATCGAGTATTTCGTCCCCGTCTACCATATCGGCCGTGATGAGAAGCGGCAGTTCTTGCGCGACGGTGGCTATCACCTGGGGATCCCCGTGCTGGACCGCTATCTGGGCATCCAGCCCTCCTGCATTCCAGGCGAACTCTACTACCTGCCCTACATCCTCTTTAACAAGACGCCGGGGCACGAAGAGGAGACTGTGGCGCGCTATATTGCCAGCAAACGGGAGCAGCTCCATGGCGTGATTCGCGCTGCCATTGGCAAGGAGGCTATCTGATGGCTGGTTGTTGTGGTGGCAAGAACGCTGGCAAGCCCATTGGCCGAGGTCGCTATCTGGCCGGGTTGGCCTTCTTTGCGACCTACCACTCGGTGGTCCATGTGGCCCTCTCCGGCGCAGCTGTTGTGGCCCCCAGGCTGGTTTCGGTGCGAGATTTTCACGGCCACTACTTCCGGCATCTCTTGCGGGAGGCCATGGCCTGTGACGGCATTACCGTTGGCGCGGGCGCGCCGGAAGATACCTGCCGAATCGAGGCGGGGCAGGACTGATCTCTTTGCTTTGCCGGCGGAATCGCGTATAACCGGGGGAGCCGATGGAGGACACCATCGGTGCAGCAGATTGAGAGCCTATGGATACCATCATCACATATGCCGCCGAGATTCTTCTCTTTGTCTATGTCGTCATTGCGCCGGCAATGGTCTTGGGCAAAGTGCTTTATCCCCGGCAACCCCGCAGTCCACGCTTTGCCCTGGGAATGGTGGTCCATCTGGCGGTGACGCCCGTCGCTGCATTCACCCTGGCCATGCTCTCCGGCGGCAACGTCTCAACCTACCTGCTGGTGGCCCTGGCCACGCTGTTGGTGGTGGGCGGGCTGGCTCTCCAGGTGGTTCTGTTGAAACGGAAGCACCAGGTCCTTGAGGAGTAGGCGTGCGGCTACTGTCTATTCACGAAGATACCAATTCCAACGGTGCCTATTTCGAAGACGGGAAGCTCCTCTTTGCGGCTGCTGAAGAGCGCTTCACCAGAAAGAAGTTCCAGGAGGGCTTTCCCAGCCGGGTGATGTCCCACATCGCCTCCCAGTACGGTGTGACGCCTACCGGTGCCGATGTGGTTGTGGCCGGCAATCCGAGTCACTTTCTGGCTCGTCTGCCGGGGATCCTTCCTCCCGGCGAGCACGACTTCTTTGGTCCGGCCCACAAGCTCTACCTCTCTTTCCAGGATCGCTTGCACTCCACGCCCTTGCTTGCTCAGGCAACCCGAGGAGTCAGCAGCCTGGCCCTGCGGCGCAGGCTGGGCCGTGCTGTGGCCTTTGTGGATCATCATACTGCCCATGGCTATTCTGCCTATCTGACCTCGGGCTTTCCGGCGGCCACGGTGGTCAGCGCGGACAACATGGGGGATGGCTTTGCCGCCCGCGTCTTCGTTGGCGAATCAGGGCGCTGTCGTCCGCTCTATGGCTCCACCGCCAGCAATTCTCCCGGGCAGTTCTACGGCGAAATCACTCAGTTCCTCGGCTTCCACTGTCTCATGGCCGGGAAGGTCACCGGGCTGGCTGCCTATGGTGACTGGCGCAAGGCCTATCCCATCATCAGCAAGCTCTTCTCGCTCTCTCGAGACGGCACCGATTTCGAGGTTGCCCCGCTCTGGCCCCGTCAGCGCGGTCGAGGCCACTACGCAGAATTGACCCGCTTCTCCCCCGCGGACGTGAGCGCAGCCACCCAGCGTCGCTTCGAAGAGGTGATGGTGGGCTATGTCAAAGCCGCGGTGCTGCGCACCGGGCAGCGCAAAGTCGCTCTGGCGGGGGGCATCTTCGGCAACGTGAAGCTCAACCAACGCATCGCCGAGTTGCCGGAGGTGGAGGAGATCTTCGTCCACCCGGCAATGAGCGACCAGGGCATTGCAGTGGGGGCCGGCATGGCCTGGATGGCCGAGAACTCAGCTGCAGCTGCGCTTCCTCGGCGACTCGACCATGTCTTCCTCGGACCCAACTACGCGGACGAGGAGATCGGGCGGGCTCTGGAGGCCTCGGGGCTCCCCTACGAACAGCCCCGGGACCTGG
>CALGBT010000357.1 GCA_937884235.1 uncultured Pseudomonadota bacterium | reverse complement strand
CAGCCTCTACGAGCAGTACCTCGAGAGAACGGAAGAGGCCCTCCACTGGTATCGGGAACTGCTCCAGATTGACCCCGACTTCGCCCCAGCTCTGCACGGGGCCCGGCGCTGTGCCACGGTCCTTGAGGACTGGCAGACAGTGGCGGATGTAGATACCACCCTCATCGCATCTTCTGAGGACGAAGAGGAGGTCTCTGAACTTCGCCAGGAACTGGCCTTCACGCTGGTGGAGCAACTGGGGAACAAGGCCGCAGGCCTGGAAGTACTGCAGATTCTCCTGGCCCAGGACCATGTATCCCAGGAGATTACCCGACTGGCGCTATCTCAAATCGACGATCCCGAGATCGGCTTCCAGGTCTCCCTGGCCCTTGAGCCTCTGCTGGAGGCCGCGGGTGAATGGGAGCAACTCTGTCAGATCAATGAGGCGCAACTCGAGGCGCTCTCCACCATGGACGAGAAGGTCCCTATTGCCTTGCGAGTGGTCGATATCTGTGCCGAACATCTCCAAGACGGCGAGCGAGCTTTCGGTTTCCTCGCCACTCTCCTGGAGCAGGCTCCTGATACCGCCGCACTGCTGGACAAGCTATCCCAACTTGCCGAGGTCACCGGTGATTGGCAGCGCTATGTTGCGGTCCTCAAGAGTGTCCACGGCTATGCCTCCAATGGAGAACAGCTCAGTGCCCTGGGCTTGCGTATCGCCGGCGTCTATGCCGAGCAACTTGACGATGTCGACGGGGCCCTCGAGTGGAACCGGAGAGTCCTGGAGGATGTGCCGGGGCAGTCCGACGCCATCGGTCGTCTCGAAGCCCTCATGCAGGCCCATGAACGGTTCGATGAATTGGTGCAGTTCTACGAGGAGATCAGCTTTGACGTAACCCCCGAAGAGCGGGTCTCCTATCTGCTCAAGCAGGGCTATGTCAAGGAAGGGAAGTTGGATGATCTGGCCGGGGCCGTGGAGGCCTATCGCGAGGTGCTGGTCTCAGCACCGGACAACAAGGCCGCGCTCGGGCGACTGGACGGGCTTCTCGAAAACCCCATCCTCGGGTTGGCCGCGGTGGAGATTCTTGAGCCCATCTATCGTCAGCAGAAGGACTCTGCCCGACTGGCACGTTTGCTCCGGGTCAAAGCCCAGGAGGTGGAGGGTAGCCTGGACCGGTCGCAGTTGCTTGCCGAGGCGGCGGATTTGCTAGCCTCAACCGACGGTGGCATGGTCGACGGCTTCGAAACCTATCTCCAGGCCATCAAACAGAAACAGTTTGATACCGGAGGCTCTCTTGCCGCGGCAATGGGCCTGGCTGCCAAACTGGACCGTTGGCAGGATCTGGCCAATGTCCTTGAACAGGTTTGCATGGACGAACTGGCCAAGGAACTGAAGCTGGAGGCCTTGCGGCACCTCGCGCTCATCTACGGTGAGAAACTCAACAACGACAACCTCGCCGAACTGAAGTTGCGTGAATTGCTGAAGCTCGACCCCCAGAACACTTTCGCACTGACTATGCTCGCCCGTCTTCTTGAGGCCAATGGCGAAGACGATGAGTTGCTGGACGTTTGGGAGCGACTGGGTCAGCAATCTGGCGATGTCGCTGAGAAGCGCCAGTACTTCGAGCAGGCTGCGGGGCTCGCAACCGGCAAGGAGGCCTTCGACAAGGCCGCTCAGTTGTATAGTCAAGCGCTGCGCGTTGCGCCGGATGATGCACAACTCATGGAGAACCTCGCCAACCTCTATCGGCTGGCCGAGAATTGGGCCGAACTGGTGGAGATCCTGGAGAGCCGAGCCAATCTTCTGGACTCCGAAGAGGCCATCGCTTCGCTCCTTGAGGCGACCCACATTGCTGCTACGAATATGGCCGCTCCGGCCCGGGCCCTAGCGCTCTGCCGACTGGTGCTGGAAAGAGATGATGCCAATCTTGATGCCCTGGTCTACATGGTGGAGATTCTCAAGGAACAGGGCAAGGTGCAGGAGCAAATCGTTGCCCAGGAGAGGCTTGCCACACTGCTCTCCGGGGCGGAGAGATTGCGCGCCCTCTTCGAGCTTCAGGAACTGGCCCTGGCCTCCGGCGATTCTGAAGGTGCCATCACCTATGTGCAGCGGATTCTCGAGACCGACCCGGACAACAAGGAGGCTCAGGCCGCGCACCTCAAGCTGCTGCGCGATGGCGAGAACGTCTACGGACTGGTTGCTAATCTCGAAGAGCAGGCCAATGCCAGCGATGATCTGGTACGCAAGGTCGAATTGCTTTACGAAGTCGCCATCACCCTGGCCGATGAAATTGGCGATGCCGGGGCCGCGTTGGAGAGGCTGGAAGCTATTCGCACTCTCCAGCCAGACTACTTGCCAGCGGTGAACAAGGCTGCTCAGTTGCTGGTCCAGCAGCGCGAGTTCGCAGAGGCCATTAGAGCCTACGAAGCGCTGGCAAAGTTGCTCAGTACCGAGGACCAGGCCACGGCCCTTAAGACCGCGGCCAGAATCGCCCTGGAGGAGCAGAGTGACCCCGCTCAGGCGGCCGCCATCTTGCGGCAGCTGCGCGAAACCCATCCTGCTGATGACGAGGCCTTCGACTTGCTGGTGCGCAGTCTTGAAGTGGAGGAAGCCTGGAATGAACTCGTCCTGCTCCTCGAACAGGCCATTGGTGACACCGTCGAAGAGAGCCGCAAGGCTGGCTTGTGCAAGATTCTGGCGCGGATATATTTGGATGGCCTGGGCAACGAAGAGCTCTTCCTCAGGTGGTTGGAGGAGGCTCACAAGGCTGAGGAAGACCCCGAACTGGTGGAGGAACTGCTCGAACGCTACCGCAAGGCGGATGACAACCAGCGCGTCGCACCATTGCTGGCCTGGAAGATCAACTTCCTGACTGGGCGTAAGCAGTTGCGGGACGTCCCGGCCTTGCTCGTGGAACTGGGGCGGATGGAGCACGGATTGGGGCACCCCGAGAAGGCCCTGGCTGCACTTCGCAATGCCGTCGAGCTGGATGGTTCGTTCCTGAAGGGGGTTCACGCACTGGGCATGCTGCTCTTTGATGAGGGCGAGAAAGAGGAAGCCTTCAGTCATTTCCAGACGCTGCTACTCCGCATCAATGAGCTGAAGAGCAAGGAGGAGAAGACCCTCGTCTATCTCCGCCTTGCCCTCATCTACCTTGACAAGGGCGACAAAAAGCGGGCGAAGACCTACCTTGAACGACTCCTCAGTGTCGATAAGCAGCACTCTGAAGCGCAAAAACTTCTCAAGAATCTTTGATTGGCGATCGCTTTCTTCTCTGAGCAGGTGTGACATTACCGTCGATGTCACACCCCGCCCATGTGACGTCACGCCCCGATGTCACACCAATTCTGAAGCGAAATGAGAAGCTATTTGTTGGTGGTTGTCGGCATCCAGCGCGCAAGGTGCCCCCGGGCACGGCCTTGAAACCGTGCCCGGGGCACCTGCTTCCCACGTCTCAGTCCCCCTGGATTTGTGGGCGCGCCCCGAAGGGCACCTTCCGGCTGCCGTTGCAGCACACCGGAACCGCATGTGGTAGAACATCAGCAGTGGTCGCGGTGGGTACTAGGCACCGATCTCCTACCTCACACCCTATTAAAGGGAAAAAAGCGTGCCAGTTTGATCGACGGTTCTGACGACAGACCTCATCCTGACTTCCCAAATTGGCGTGCCCCCAACGTGTGTGCTACCATGGCACCGTGCTCACGGAGGTGTGGCTTGCAGACTCTTCTACTCATCCTGGTCCCGGCACTTGTCGTCTTGGCTCCGAGCCACTTGCAGGCCGCTTCCGGGATCTCGTCATTGAGTGCTTTTGCGGAGGCATTGGAGGCGCAGAGTGAACCCGATGAGACCTTCGACCAGGCCGCCTTGCTGGGGTGGTCAAAAGAACCGCCGTTGATCCTCTGCGCTGAACATAACAGCCCGACACGCATCACCCTGCGGCTCATTGGAGCTGACGGGAAGACCGCCAAACGCGTGAACGTCGATTTCCCTACGCAAGGGGAGGCGCCGGCCTTTGATGTCGGCAACTTGCGACAGTGGGAAGTCGCTAAGGATTTGATGAAAGCCAACGGCCTCGAACGCGGCCGCTCCCTGGCTCTTGACCCCGAAATGAGCGCGCTCATGCATACTCGCTATGTGGATGGTGATCGGGTCTACTATTTGACTACCACCGCCGGCGAGGAAGAGGTCTACCGCCACAACTTCGAACATCAGCCCGAACTATATCCGTACTTCCCGCCTGGCGATGCTCTCTTTGCCCTGGTGGGCAGCGTCAGTTCCGGTGCCGAGCGGAGCGGTGTGCTGGTAGTGCGGACGGTACCCGCAGTAGCCGAGAAGCTCGCCGACAGGAAGGTGGCGAAGCTCTGGTATGGCGACGCCATGAATCGCATTGGCTTCGGCGACTTCGTCGAGGCCGGGGCGCTTCTCCAGCAAGTACTGTCGCGCCGGAGCGACCCCGAAACGCGCTTCCAGGCGGCCCTGGTCGATGCTTATCTCATGGCGTGGGATGGAGCTGGTGCCAAGCTCGCAGCCCTGGTCAAAGAAGATGCTAAATGGGGCGACCGTGCGGCCCATGAACCGCTGTTGCGAGAAGCCCGTCTCAGAGGCTTGGACATCAATGGGGACGGTGCACTGACCTTCAAGGCATCGAAGGGATACGAGGGCACTTCAGTCTGGGTCAAAGTGAAGGATGCCGGCGGCCAGAATGTTGCCATCTTCAAGCCCACCAACGGCAACACGTACGCTCGGGGCGAAGTCTTCACTTACCAGATGGCCAAGCTCCTGGGGCTCGAGAAACTATATCCCGTAACCGTGCTCCACACCCTCGACAAAGAGGGCTGCAAGAAGTTCATCGACGCTCTGGAAAAGGTTCAGTACAAGGACATGAAGGAGCGCAACCGGGTGCGCCTCATAGCCGCGTGCAATAAGGGTAATCTGGAAGGGGCAGTCAAGGAGTGGGTCGTTGATTTCCAGTTCTTCCAGGCCATCGGGACCTCCGAAAAGCTCAAGCGACACGAGGTCTTCCGCTACCTGAGCAGCAGGGCCCCACGGCCTCCCGCCAATCAGGTGGTCAAGGCCCGCACCGAGACCAAGTATTACAAACCGGATAAGTGTAAGAGGGGCACCTACAAAGGTACCCTGGATTTGGGACAACTGGCGCGTGATGTGAGCGACCTTCTGGTCATGGATGTACTTAATGCCAATGAAGACCGCTTTCCGGGCGCCAATGTCGACTTCAAATCCCTAGGCAAATCCGTCGAGACCAGAGAGTGTGTCTTCGACTTTGGTCCTTCCCGCCTCTTCAGTCTGGACAATGGCGCCACCTTCAAGGGCACCTATTCGAATGGCTTCGTGGACTTCACTAAGCGCCTCAAACCGACCCGGTTCGTGCGCCGAACATACCGGCGCCTCAAGGATATTGACGCCTTCATCAAGGGGGAGAAACCTTCGCCAATCTTCCTCGGACCGTTTGGCATCAAGAAGGTTCAAGACCTTAGTCAATATCTCGCGCTGGACAAGGGCGATAGCCATAAGCGGCGCAAAGAGCCGTTCAAACTTTTTACCACCAACCTGCGCTCTGTGTTGAAGCGCATGGACCACTTCGCCAATGAAGACCGGGCATGGTTCAAATAGGCCGAATCAAGGTGGCAGTGCGTTGTGAGCAGGCCGGTGAGCCTGCCATCGGCCCGGTGCGCAGTGCCGCCGGCCTCTCGCAGAACAAGGCGCGCAAGCTCTTCGCAACCGGCAAAGTCTATGTGGACGGAACGCTCTGCCTTGACTGGCGACTGCCTCTGACGGCGGGCAGCGAAGTGACCGTCGATACTGATCGTCGGGCGCCCCATCGTCTACCCACCATCGACGCCACCGTGCTGGTTCATTCGGATCGCTCCTTTATTGTGGTCAATAAGCCTGCCGGCATTGTCTCAGTACCGCCCACCAGGACTGGCGAACCCACCCTCCTCGATCTTCTCACCGCGCTCCTGGGACCGGACTATTCCGGTGGCAAGCTCTGTGCGCTGCACCGGCTGGACCGCGAGACCAGGGGCCTGATGCTCTTCGGCCTCTCGCGGGGGGACCCCGGCTACCTGCGTCGGCAGTTCGAGCAGCACCAGGTGGTGCGGGCCTACTATGCAGTTGTCGAAGGGAAGATGGAGAGCGCCCTGCTCAAGGGCGAGATTGACGTGGGACGGCAGCAGTTTGGCGGGGCGGAGATGTCCAGACACGCCGAGACCGAGGTGCAGGCAATTCGCTGGGAGGAGGCTCGCACGCTGGTCCTCTGTCGGCCTCGCACCGGTCGCTATCACCAGTTGAGGATTCAATTGGCCGAGGCCGGCCATCCCATCGTTGGTGACTCTACCCATGGACGTGGTGGCAAGGCCGTTCCCATGGCCCTCCAGTCCTTCTCCCTGGCGGTGCGGCGCCCCGAGGACGGCAACACCATGTCCTGGGAGGTTCCGCTGGACCCAGCCCTGGAGACACTTCTTCTCGCCACCCAGGAGTCTCCATGAAGCTGCACGTTACCGCCCTGGTCCTGTTGCTTGTCTTCGCCTACGCAGCAGTCCATCCTGCACAGAGTGCTCCGAGAGCAGAGTCGGACCGTCTGGCCGTTGCCCGCGCCTTTGTCGAGTTGATGGAGCAGGGATACCCCGGCCCCTCGCTCACCGACCTTGAGCCCTGGGCTTTGCTGGAACCGCTCGCACTCCTCAATGGCAATGGCGCAACCGCCACCGAGGACGATGTGCGTCTGCGCGCCTGCCTGCTTTCTGCCCGGCGTCTGCGCATCGAGCGATTGTCTACTCCGGTTCCGGAGGGCCAGGAATGGACGCAGCTTGTGGCCAGTGACGAGGCTTGCACCCGGCAGTATGGCGCAGTACACGGCAATCATGCGCAGTTTTGCGCGGTCGCTGCCGCAGAATCGGCCCGTGGAGAGCTGTCACCTGATCGTCGCAAAGATCTCCATGCGCGTTGCGCTGAACCCATCGTGACCATCAGCCTTTGGGAGGAGGCCGTTGCACGCAAATCCCCCGAACCGCCGGACCCCAACGAGTTGGATGCCTTGCGGGGTCCCTTTGAGCAGCGCTACCAGGATGCACTTGCCCAGGCCTGGCGACGGGACCGGGAACTCGAGTCGGAGAGCCAGTCGTGCCTTGAGCGCAACGACTGTTCCAGCTGCCTCAGGGTGCTCCGCCAACTCTATGCCACAAGCCGAGCCGAAGAGGCATCCAGGATTACTGCTGCGCTTGAGGCCGCTACGTCGGCCACCGGTTCCTGTCGCCGGACTCGGGCAACTGTGGCTGCATGGCGCCACCGCTGGGAGGAACTCGACCAGCAGTTGAGTGGCCTTGCTGAACCCTTGCCGGACTGGGCGCGAGAATTGCGCTTCTATCGCCAACTGCAATCCTTCGCTGCCGGGACGGGAGGGGACGAGCTGCCAGACCTCACGGGCCTGTTCTCCTCAGACTCGCGGCGGGTGTTGCTGCACTTCGCCGCTGAGGCCCTGGCCAGGACTGCTCAGGCACTGCGCCAGCCAGCTGATGCTCCCGGCACCCTGGCATGGTTGGTCAAGACCACCATGGAGCCCGAGATTCTGGGGCTTGGCGAGCCCTCCCTGGCTGTTGGCCTGGCTTTTCTCTGGGCCCTTGCTTCGCCGGCCACCGTCTTTGACTTCATGGATGAAGTGCTGCGGCAATCCGGCGACCAGGTGTCAGGTGATGTTCTCACTCGTGTTGGCATCGAGATTCTCGGGGTTGCCGCCAAGGACAATGATGTGGAGAGGCTTCAGCAGGCTCTGGTGATACTAAGAAGCGTCGTCAACGGCCATGGCAAGAAGGCCCCTTGTCATGAGGCAGAGTTCTTCCTTCGCTTTGCCGAGTGGCTAGATGAGACACTGGCCGGGCAGGAAGAGGCCGCAATGCGTCGCTTCCAGGATCGCCTCAACGTCCTCCGCGCCAAGCTCCCGAAATGTGCCGCTCCTCGCCTCCGCGGGCTTACGGTGCTCAACCTCCTCGCCGCGGCGTTGGTCCGCCGGGCCGGCACTGTCCACGCTCTCAAACCCTACCTTGATGAGTTGGAAACGCGCAATGTCACCTACCATATTCTCTGGATAAACCAGTTTCTTGAACAGCGCCAGACAGCGCGGGCGCGAGCTGCCCTGCGCTGGTGCGAACATCAGGCGGACGTTCCCGAAGCGGATGCCGCTTGCCAGCTTTGGAGAGTCTATCTCCACGAACTGGTCGGGGAGCCATCCCCGGCAAATGAGGCGCGGCAGAGGGCCGAGGCTATCCTCGGAGATCTTCTGGGGGCCACCGTTGATGCGGGTTTCATCCTGCTGGTGGAAGGGGAGAGGAAGGTTGGCTTCTCGCTCACTGCAGCAGGACGACTTGATTTTCGCAACCTCTATTCCCCGGCATTCTACTTCGTTCCCCTCCCCCGTCTGGGAGGCGCCTCCCATTCACTTACGCCCTAGAACTGCAACTCAATTTCCGAAGATCCCATGATTGTCGCAGGTTGGACGCACCTCCGGGGCAGACACAATATGTTGTGGTTATTTTTTGACGCGGGCCCAATGAGGGGTAGTATTGCCTTGGGCTGGACCTCGCCGACTACGCGCGGCTGGACCCACCGGAAAAAGTGGCCATATTGCGTCGGGTCGCACACCACTCGTGGTGGTACGACCAGGGAGTGTGCTATGCTCATCGAGGCAGGAGTTGCAAACGTGGGCAAACAACGGAAGTCAAAGCAGGGACGAGACGGACTCTTCGGGGGGAGCAGTGCTGCCAAAGCGCCCCGCCGCCGGGATAATGACCCCCGCCTGGTCCCGGAGAGGGTCTTCTCCTCCCCCCAGATTCATCCCTATGAAGAGCTCAAATGGTCTGTCCGCAGTGCCGAGATTCGCAACGAGAAGGGGGAGGCGATCTTCTGTCGCGAGAACCTGGAATTTCCGGAGGGTTGGTCCACCACCGCGGTCAACGTCGTGGCCTCGAAGTACTTTAAGAACCGGGCCGATGGTGAGCGGGAGCACAGCCTCAGGGAGCTTGTTGACAGGGTGGCGGGAACCCTTGCCCAGTGGGGTCGTGCCGACGGCTATCTCCAGAGTGATGCCGAAGCGTCTCGCTATCGGGACGAATTGACCTGGCTTCTCGTCAACCAGCACGCAGCCTTCAACTCGCCCGTCTGGTTCAATGTCGGCATTGAAAATGAGCCGCAGTGCTCAGCCTGTTTCATCAATGCTGTGGACGATACCATGGAGTCCATTCTCGACCTGGTCAAGGTGGAGGGAATGCTCTTCAAGTTCGGTTCCGGATCTGGGGTGAACCTCTCGACGCTGCGGTCGTCCAAAGAGCAACTCAGCGGTGGCGGCGAGGCTTCCGGACCGGTCTCCTTCATGAAGGGGTTCGACGCTTTTGCCGGGGCCATCAAGTCGGGTGGCAAGACCCGGCGTGCAGCCAAAATGGTGATTCTCAATGTCGACCACCCCGACATCAAGGAGTTCATCGAATGCAAGTCCAAGGAGGAAAAGAAGGCCCGCTCGCTAGTTGAGTTGGGCTACGACGGAAGTCTGGATGGCGACGTCTACGGGTCACTCTTCTTCCAGAATGCTAACAACTCGGTTCGGGTCTCTGATCGTTTCATGGAGGCAGTGCTTCAGGACGGTGATTGGACCACCCGGGAGGTCTCTACTGGCAAGGATGCTCAAACCTACCGTGCCCAGGAACTCCTCAAGTTGATTGCTGATTGTGCCCATTTTTGCGGCGATCCGGGGCTCCAATTTGATGATGTCGCCAACGCCTGGCACACCTGCCCGAATGGTGGTCGAATCAATGCCGCCAACCCCTGCAGCGAGTACATGTTCCTCGACAATTCCGCCTGCAATCTGGCCAGCCTCAACCTGCTGCGCTTCCTGGACGAAGAGGGCAATTTCCAGGTTGACCGCTTCCGCGCCGCGGTGGATATCCTCATCTTATCGCAAGAGATCATTGTCGACCGGGCCAGCTATCCGACGCCACTTATCGGGGACAACTCGAGCCACTATCGGCCGCTGGGGCTGGGCTATGCCAACCTGGGTGCTTTGCTCATGGCCCGCGGCCTGCCCTACGACTCCGACAAGGGGCGCGCCCTGGCTGGTGCTGTATCGGCGCTGATGACCGGAGAGGCCTATCGCATGTCCGCCGAGATCGCTGCCCACAAGGGGCCCTTCGCCGGCTTCGAACCCAACCGTGGGCCGATGCTGCAAGTGATCCGGAAGCACCGCTCCCAGCTGGACAAGATTGACCGCGCCATGGTGGACCCGGAGTTGATGAGCGCCTGTCGTCAAGTCTGGAGCGATGCGCTCAAGGTTGGCGAGAAGGTTGGCTTCCGCAATGCGCAGACCACGGTCCTCGCTCCCACTGGTACCATCGGTTTCATGATGGATTGCGATACCACCGGGGTCGAGCCCGACATCGCCCTGGTGAAGTACAAGAAGCTGGTGGGCGGCGGGCTCATGAAGATTGTCAACCAATCGGTGACGGCGGCACTGGAATGCCTGGGCTATGAGGTCGCGGTCATTGACGATGTCCTGGAGCACATTGAGGCCCATGGAACCGTTGAGGGGTGTCACCTCATCAAGTCCAACCACCTGCCGGTCTTCGATTGCGCGTTGCAACCCACAGCCGGCACTCGCTCAATTCACTATCTCGGCCACCTGCGGATGCTGGGGGCTGTGCAACCCTTTGTTTCCGGGGCCATCTCCAAGACCGTCAACGTTCCTCGGGAGACGCCGGCCGAAGAGATCTACAGCATCTACCTGGAAGCCTGGCAACTCGGCTTGAAAGCCGTCAGCGTCTACCGGGACGGCTCCAAGGTCGCGCAGCCCGTATCAACGGGAAAGGACGGCCCCAAGAGCGTCGCCGATGCTCGTCGCACCCAGCGGCGGCGACTCCCCGACGAGCGCCAGGCAATCACGCACAAGTTCAGCATCTCCGGCCATGAAGGCTACGTCACCGTGGGGATGTACGAAGATGGTTCCCCCGGCGAAGTCTTCATAGTCATGGCCAAGCAGGGGTCCACTGTCTCCGGTCTGATGGATGCTTTTGCCACCAGCATCTCCATAGCACTCCAGTATGGCGTGCCCCTCGGTACCCTCGTGGAGAAGTTCAATCACCTTCGTTTCGAGCCGTCGGGGTTCACCAACAACCAGGAGATCCCCATGGCCAAGTCGGTGGTGGACTACATCTCCCGCTGGCTCGCCTCAAAATTTCTCGATGATGCAGGAAACACGCTGACCAACGGCAATGCTCCGGCCGCCGGACCGGCGATTCAAGCCCAACGCCCGTGGCAGCCCGGCGCCGCCTCCCTCGCCATCGTCAAGGGGCAGGAAGATGCCCCAATTTGCTACAACTGCGGCGATGTGATGGTTCGCAACGGTACCTGCTACAAGTGCAACACATGTGGGGAAACGTCGGGCTGTTCCTGAGCGATTTCGATGCCTTAAGTGAGACCAAAGAAGTTCTTGCAATAGCGTCGTCGCTCACTATAATGCCGGCATCTTTACAAGGACAAAACTGTTCTATCTGGAGGTAACAGATGAGAAGGACGATTGCAGCGATGCTCATCTTCGCGCTGGCGACCTTATGGGCATGTTCGTCGGACGATGGGGGACTGAAGGAAGAGGACCCCGGCAAGACCGTCGCCAAGGGTGATTGCCCTGACTGTGACCCCGCCGGTCCCAGCGCTTTTGAACAGGCGAACATGGGGCTGCGCTTCTACATGCCCGGTGATGCCTGGCAGGTGGCATACCAGTTCAAGATTCGCAACGACATGGCCCGGGAAGCCCTGCGCGCCGACCAGTTTCCTGATGACCCCACTGACTTTGCCATGATTCAGGAAGACCGGCAGGTGACTCTCTCCGAGGTCTTCCTCTTTGACTATGAGGTGCTAACCCTGGACAAGCGCAACATCGACAACGTCCTGCGCGATGTTGCCCGAATTCGCGTTGAGCAGGGCCTCTCCAATTCGACACAGTTCTCCCAGGACCGCCTCGATACTCATGAGTTTGCTCTGGAATTCGAGTTGGATGACTTGCTGCGGCCGCTCAGTGAGACCTTCTTCAATCGGGAGTATCCTCACGGCAAGAGGGTGGAAGTGGATCACGTCTCTTCCCTCTCCGGCCTTGAATCCGGCCCCGGCCTCTATCCTCACGTGGTTCCTCGCGTGCTCACCGCCGGTGCCGTTGCCGAAGCTCCGGCAATGACTTCGGAGCTGGAGGCCGTTGCCAACGACCTCGCCCCCGGTTGGCAGGATATGAGCTACCGCAAGTACGAATTCGCTAACGGCGATCTTGTCTAC